>CAYQOD010000225.1:0-3493 GCA_964419065.1 uncultured Thermodesulfobacteriota bacterium
CCGGGTGATCGTGGGCACGGTCGCCCATGAGAATCCCTCCCTGATAGAGGAGGCATGCCGGCGATATCCGGGCAGGGTTGCGGCCGGTGTCGATGCCCAGGAGGGGGTGGTCATGGTGAGGGGATGGCAGGAGGGGACCTCCCGGAAGGCGGTCGATCTGGCCCGGGAGATGGAGGCGTACGGGGTGGCGGTCATCATCGTTACCGACATCAGCAGGGACGGGATGGGGAGTGGGATCAATCTGGAGCAGGCCCGGGAGGTGGCCCAGTCGGTAAAGACCCCGGTCATCGTCTCCGGCGGGGTGGCGGCACTGGATGATATCAGGGCGGCCAAGGGGTTGATTCCCTATGGGGTGATCGGGGTCATCACGGGTCGGGCCCTCTATGAGGGGACCCTAGACCTGGCCGAGGCCATCAGGGTGGCCCGAGGGGGCTGAGAGGGACCCGACTGCAAGGATCAAGGTCCAAGGGGGGAGGGAACGACCCGCGATGAAAAGAACGATCATCCTGTTGGCGACGTGGGGCGGGGTCGGGTTTTGCCCTGTAGCCCCGGGGACGGCGGGGACTGCCGCGGCAGTCCCCCTTTTTCTTCTCCTCTCCCTCCTCCCCATCACGGTCTACCTCACCCTCCTGGTGGGCATCGCCCTGCTCGCCTGTTGGCTGGCAGGCAAGGCGGAGGGTATCCTCCGGCAGCAGGACAGCCGGGTCATCGTCATTGACGAGGCCGTGGGCTTTTTGGTCACCATGACCGCCTTCCCCCCCTCCTGGACGTATCTGCTCGCCGGGTTCGTCCTCTTTCGCGCCTTCGACATCCTCAAGCCACCCCCCATCCGCTTCTTGGAGTGGAGGGTGAAGGGGGGCTACGGGGTGGTGATCGACGACGTGATGGCCGGGATCTACGCGCATATCGCCCTGCGCATCCTCTCTGCCTTTCTCCTTTTCACCGTATAAAAGTAAATTTGAGATTGTCTATGAAAATGCGAGTTTGTGAGGAGCAAAAAAAATGCGAAATTCCTTCCTAATCGTTATAGCTGCGGTTACCTGCCTGGCGGCGATTGCTATATCTGTTGTTCCAGCCGCAGTACCGTTGAAGCCGACGGCGAGCCGCCAGCCCTTTGAGCCGGAGATGATTCTCATCCCCGCTGGCGAGTTCTTGATGGGTTCGGCCGACTCGGACCCATTGGCATCCAATGATGAGAAGCCGCAGCACACTGTCTACTTGCCGGACTATTATATAGGCAAAACGGAAGTAACCAATGCCCAGTATGCAGCTTTTGCTGAGTCGACCGGTCAGGTGGCGCCAGACCATTGGGTGAATGGGAAACCGCCGAGCGGTAAGGAGAATTACCCTGTAAGCAACGTTTGGTGGTACGCTGCTGTGGCATACTGCGATTGGTTGTCTAAGGTGACTGGCAAATCGTATCGTTTGCCTACCGAAGCTGAGTGGGAGAAGGCCGCACGCGGGACGAACGGACGCATTTACCCGTGGGGAGATCAGGCGGCGACGTGCGAGTACGCGGTGATAATGGATGATAGTGGATACGGCTGCGGCAAAGGATTTGCTGCGTGGCCAGTAGGCAGCAAGCCAAAGGGGGCCAGCCCCTATGGTGTGCTGGATATGGCTGGTAACGTGGAGGAGTGGGTATCCAGTGTTTACAAGTCTTATCCTTATGATCCCCGAGATGGGCGCGAGGATCCAACATTTTCGGAAAGCACTGCGATGGGCGGGGTACGAGTGTTGCGTGGCGGGGCATTTGTCGACGTTGTCAGGGACGCTCGCTGTGCGGCCCGCATGAGGCACGGGAGCAACTCTCACTTGAACATTGGGTTTCGTGTCGCGTACACTGTGAAGGCATCGTCACCATGAGGGGGAATGGGGCCATCCATGAAATTATAACTTTAGTTATTACCGCCTCAAGGATTTGAAACTGCCTTGAGACAATCACGAATGGAAACGGATTGATTAGGGGCGAGTTTTCGCGAGCTTGACTTTCACCTGCAAGCGTGATGATCATATAGATTATCTTACCCTCCCTTTGCTCTTGACATCCGTATATTTTGGGATAGGATAGAGGGTAGCTGTAGCGGGTTAGGTGATAGGCGAGTATGGGGGGATCCTGGAACTCCATAAACACCTTTCTAACTGGTATGAGGTAACGCCCAGTGCGGGTTGAGTTGCGCCTTTTCGCTTCTCTGAGACGGTATCTGTCAGACAAAGCCGACGGCAGTAACTGTATCATGGAGGTGGGTGAGGGGACCACCATCCAGGGGCTCCTCGACCGGTTGGATATCCCCCCTGATATCCCCAAGCTCATATTTTTAAATGGGACCCATGCCAGGGCTGACACCGTCTTGAAGGATGGAGACAGGGTCGGTGTTTTTCCACCGATCGCTGGCGGATAGGTCCCCGGATACAGGGCGCCAGATTCGCCCCTGTTCGAATTATGGCTGTATGGTATGCTTGAACTATCTCAGCTTTTCCACGTCTCTGGACAGGGATGATCTTACGGGGGGTGTACAGGAGAGGTGCTGCAAGCCTCTCATAAACGGAAAGAACCATTTATTTTACCAGAAAGGGGGATACGCTCATGAAGATTCTCAGGATCAATATGGGGGCAAAGGGTGGGCCGAAGGTGAGCGAAGGGCCGTTGGAGGGGGACTATGCAGGGCTGGGGGGCAGGGGGCTGACATCAGCCATCGTCGCAAAAGAAGTGCCCCCGTTATGTCATCCGTTGGGCGAAGACAATAAGCTGGTCATCGCCCCTGGCCTGCTGAGCGGTACAGCCGCTGCCATGTCCGGGCGACTCTCGGTGGGCTGTAAGAGCCCGCTCACCGGTACCATTAAAGAGGCCAACGCCGGAGGGCAGCCCGCTCAGGTCCTGGCGAGGCTGGGCTATGCAGCCATCGTGCTCGAAGGCAAGCCTAAGGATGACACCCTCTACAAGATCGTCATCAACAAAAAGGGTGTGCAGGTACTCCCCGCCAACGAACTCAAGATGCTGGGCAACTACGACCTCGTCGATAAAATCAAAGGTGAGTATGGGGATACGATAGCCTGCATCTCCATCGGGCCCGCAGGCGAGATGAGGCTGTCCGCTGCATCGGTGGCCTGCACCGACATGGAGCTGCGACCCACCCGTCACGCGGGGCGTGGTGGGGTTGGTGCGGTCATGGGATCCAAGGGCGTGAAGGCCATCGTGCTCGATGACACCGGGATGGACATGCGAAAGCCGAAGGACCCCGAGAAATTCAAAGAGGCCAACAAGAGATTCGCGGACGGTCTCAAAAAACATCCGGTCACTGGCGAGGGACTTCCGGCTTACGGGACTAACATATTGGCCAACGTGATCAATGAGGCTGGCGCATATCCGACTAAAAACTTCATGTGGGGTCGGTTCGAAGGGTGCTCAAAGATCAGTGGGGAAACCCAGGCTGAAACAGAGACGGCTCGCGGTGGACTCGCCACCCATGGTTGCCACCGGGGCTGTACCATC
>CAYQOD010000226.1:0-3465 GCA_964419065.1 uncultured Thermodesulfobacteriota bacterium
ATCGCAGCGGGAGAGCCCAATCCCCCAACCCCTGCAATTAATATATGGGACTGCTTAAGTTTCTTTTGTCCTTCTTCACCGAAAGCAGGAAATAGGATCTGCCGGTTATATCGAACCCGTTCCGCTTCTGTAAGCAGTGATGATGAGGTGTTTTTACCTTTCTCTGGCATCCTTACACCAGTACCACACCCCTGCTGGTGAAAATGTTCCCGGCCCCCGTTTTAGGGGAGAGGTCGCTCATCTTCCATCGTACCTCTTTTTCAACTCCTTGTAGATACACCTATCCATAACCGCCTTCAAACCGCTTCTTTTTGCTCGTTGGAAGACCTCTGGGTTCACAATTCCCTCCTGCATCCAAATGGCCTTCACCCCTCTTTGCATTGCCTCTTCTACCACAGGGGGGACCTCTTCTGCCCGGCGAAATATAAGGACGAGGTCGATTGGTCCGGGCACCTCCTTTACGTTGCTAAAACACGTTTGCCCGAAAATCTCTTTCACCCCCGGCCTTATCGGTATCACCTCATACCCTCTATCCAGCAGAAATTTGCTTATCCAATGGCTGGGGCGATCTGCTTTCGGTGATACGCCGACTACCGCAATCCTCTTACAGTTTTCCAATATCCAGTCTATGTCCTCGGTATAGACCGGGACCTCCCCTATTTCTATCTTATCTTCCACCGTGATCTCACCTCCTTCAAGCACCGCTGCAAAAATCCCCTTTTCTTGCATGATGCATCCCCCTAAGCGGTGGTAGATGGAGCATGGCGATGGACACAATTTGCCATGGCCGGTTATCTGAATCTGAACGCTCTCCCCGACTTTTAACACCGTACCAACAGCAAGGTCAAGGATATCAATTTCTTTCGTATCTATATTCTCGCCATATCCACCACACGAAACCCCTCCCAAGGCCTCAAGGGGCAAGAGACTCACCTCTTTATCAGGAGTACCTCCGTGGACATCTCCCACGATACCCCATCCTGGCCTCAGCATTACCGTACCTCTCACCGGGACCTTGCTCTGCCCCTTTTTATCACTGATGTTTATGGACGCTATCGACCCTTTCAACACTTTCTTTCCCTTACTTTGAGGTTTGTTGCTGCCCCTGTGTCCTCCCCAACAAGTTCAGCAATCCTTCCCTCAAGTTCCTCAATCCTCTTTACCAGCTGATCCAGGGCTTCCTTGATCGGATCGGGGATAAGATGGTGGTTGAGGTCTACTGTTCCCAGCACCTTATGCTCTCCAGCGAGCTTGGCAGGTATTCCCGTAGCGGTGGTATAGGGGGGTATATCAGTTAAGACCACTGAGCCCGCCCCTATCTTGCAGCCTTCACCGACGTTCACGGGCCCGAGGATGATCCCACCAGCCCCAATGACCACGTTGTTCCCGATGGTAGGGTGTCTTTTGCCTTTCTTCAATGAAACCCCACCTAACACCACCCCTTGATAGATCGTGACATGTTCACCTATTTCCGTAGTCTCACCAACAACGACGCCAGCACCGTGATCGATAAAAAACCTCCTCCCAATAGTGGCTCCAGGATGGATTTCAACGCCGGTGACAAATCGATTGATATGGGATAAAAGGCGGGCGATGAAACGAAGTCCTCGTTTCCAGAGAAAATGGGCGATGCGGTGGAGCCAGATGGCATGGAGACCTGGATAACAGAATATGACCTCCCATACGCCCTTGGCAGCTGGATCCCTTTCAAAAACCATCCTGATGTCTTCTCGTATCCGGGCAAACATCTCCTATTCCTCTACAAGGGAGAGATAGCGCTCCCCGGTATCCGGAAAAATGATGACGATGACCTTGTCCTTCACCTCTTCATCCACCCCTTGTGCAGCCACCATGGCCGCCCCGGAAGAGATCCCCACAAAGATCCCCTCCTCCCGTGCTAACCTCCTGGTCATCGCTTTGGCATCATCGGTCTTTACCTGGATGATGCGATCGATGACCTCTCGATCTAAGACAGCAGGGACAAAGCCAGCCCCTATCCCCTGGATGCCATGAGATCCCGGAGGACCTCCTGAAAGTACGGGGCTCTCCGCAGGTTCTACCGCAATGATCTCAACACCCGGTTTTCTTTCCTTCAATACGGTTCCTACACCGGTGATGGTTCCCCCAGTACCCACCCCGGCCACGAAGATATCCACCTGCCCATCGGTGTCCTGCCAGATCTCCTCGGCGGTGCGACGGCGGTGGATCTCCGGGTTGGACGGATTCTGAAACTGCTGCGGCATGAAGGCCTTGAGCTCTTTGGCTATCTCCTCTGCCTTTTGCACCGCCCCTCTCATCCCCTCCTGTGCCGGAGTCAGAACTATCTCTGCCCCGAGGGTCTGGAGGATCTTTCTCCTCTCAATACTCATGCTCTCGGGCATGGTGAGGATCAACCGATACCCTCTTGCTGCACAGACAAAGGCGAGGGCGATCCCGGTGTTGCCGCTGGTGGGCTCGACGATGACATCCCCTGCCTTGATGCCCCCCTGACGTTCAGCGGCCTCGATCATCGACAACCCGATCCTGTCCTTCACTGAGGAGAGGGGGTTGAACATTTCCAGTTTGGCAAGCACGAGATTGTTCCCCCTGATGAGGCGGTTGATCTTGACCAAGGGTGTTCCACCGATCAGGTCCGTTATGTCAGATGCATACCTCATCCCTTATGCCCCCTTTCCCCACGCCAAAACCAGCTCACTCCCCGCACGTAGCGCGGGTTCATCCCCTTCAGATCCCCGATCATACACAAAGCCTCCGCAGGCCTCGTGGGGATCTCCCCGCCCTGTCCGGAGCACAACACAAAAGAAGTGTGCCGGGTCCCCTGCCATGACACGAACCCCACGCCCTTAGGGAGGTCGCTCTCCTTAACCGCTTCCCTCTCCTACCGTGCTGCCTATCCTTTCCTCTTGGTCCATGAGCTCCTTTAAGGTCATCTTCTGCAGAGTGTCCTTCAGTAAATCACTGAGCCCCTTCCAGAGATATCGACTGACGCAGTTTGCACTCTGCAGACAGGACGTGGGGCTCTTTATGCAATCTAACAAGGAGAAATCCTCATCGTAGGCCTGGACGATCTCCATGAGATTTATCTTTTCAGGGTTTACCGTCAGGATATATCCCCCCTTGGCCCCCCTGAAACCCTTTATTATCCCCCTCCTCTCCAGGGGAAGGGCCAATTGACGGAGGTAGAGGGGTGAGACCATCATCTCATCGGCGAGCTCGCCGGTATTCACAACCCTCTCTTTTCGAGCCAAGGTCACCACCATCCTCACGCCGTAACGTAACATTGTTGATATCTTCATCCTTGGCTCCTCAGTAATTGACCGTGGCTGCTACGTCACCCACGAACCATGAAAATTCACTATATCTCCCTCTCCCGCTGGCGGGAGGGGGGGGTGAGGGTGGATATATATGATTTCCCCCTCACCTTAATCGTTCGACTGAGCTCACGACGAAGTCCTCTCCCCGAGG
>CAYQOD010000227.1:0-3442 GCA_964419065.1 uncultured Thermodesulfobacteriota bacterium
CCGACCCACCAACCATTCCCAATTCTGAGGAGACGTTGACAATGACGCCCCCGCCACTGCGCTGCATAACTGGAATTGCTGCCCGAGAGCATAAAAAGACCCCTTTCAGATTGACGTTCATGAGATGATCCCATTCGGCTTCGGTGGTAGAAGTTATCTTCTTGGCCAGTTCCACACCGGCATTGTTTACCAGTACATCAAGTTGGCCATAGGCACTGACCGTCTTCTCGATCAATACGTTTACCTGGGATTCGCTGCTGACATCCGTCTGGATAAAGCGTGCTTCCGCTCCTCGTTCCGTGATTTTTTTGACTTCTTGATCGGCATCCTTGACATCAGCCACGACAACTTTCGCCCCTTCTTCGGCAAAGAGCAGGGCAGTGGCTAAACCGATTCCCGATTGAGCTCCCGTGATGATCGCAACTTTCCCTTGTAGTTTCATCGGTGATTATGTAGTTGCCTTAAGAGGGATTCATTCCCAATATCCCACGGCGTGGAGGTAATACTCAGCAGTGTAGCGCCCCACGTGTTTAAACCGTTTGCTGAGCACTGTGAGTGCCTCTTCTTCCGTCAACTGTCTCAGCGATTCCAAAAAGTGTGAGAACGAGCCGTGCTCTCTTCTTATCCCTTGGAACATCTTCGCGTTGTCGATGATGGCTTGCACCTTTCTGCCGTTCTTTATCACCTGAGGTTTCTTGAGCACCCCTTCCATGTGTGCTTCTGAGAGCCTCTTGATATCGAATCCATAGAAACCTTCTCTATATCTCTCCCAATGCTTTCTGATTACACCCCATTGTAGCCCAGTTTGTAGAATACACAAACATAAAATCTCAAAATATTCTTCGTCCGATTTCGGTTTCCTGCCGGGCTTGCAGCTACTTTGATCCTCTTTTGCATAGATGCACTCCCATGGTGCCCGATGCTCACTGTTCATCCGTGACTCCGGTGAATAGGGCGATATACATTCATGGATCAGTAAAAAGGGCAGCCGGATGTACAGTCCCCTGTCTGCGATCAGATTATCGCTGTGGCTCGATGATCACCTTGATGGATTCCCCGGCCTCAGCGACCAGTTGGAAACCCAGGCCTGTCTCCGCCAGGCCCAGCCGATGGGTGATCATCTCGTGCACGGGTACGCGGCGGGCACGGATCAGCTCTATGGCCACTGTGATGTCCAAGGGGCTGCCACCATAGGAGGGCATCAGTGTGATCCCGTTGCGCCAGAAGTCGTTGACAGGGATGGGGAGATCCACACCTGGCCCTGTCGGCGCAAAAAACAGCACGGTCCCTCCGCGATCTACAGATTGCAAGGCCTGGGAAAAGGCGGGCAAGGCCCCGGTGCAGATGATCACGAGGTCGGCCAATCGGGTCTCGTTGGCTTGGCGCAGTCGTGCCGGCACATCTTCTTCAGCGTGGATCACGACATCGGCCCCCAGGCGTTGCGCCGCCTTGAGGCGGTATTCGTTGACGTCCGTGGCCAGTATTCTCCCTGCCCCCAGGGCGCGGGCCAGGGCCACATGGAGCAGCCCGGAGATGCCGCTGCCGAGGACGAGGACCGTCTGCCCCGGCTGCAGCCGCGCCAACCTCTGACCGCGCACCACACAGGCCAGCGGCTCGATGAACGTACCGTCTTCTAATGATACCTCGTCGGGTAGGAGGAACACGCCCCGGTCCACGTTGATCTGCGGCACTCGGACGTATTCGGCGAAGCCGCCGGGATCGTAATTGGTGGTATGCAGGGTTTCGCAGGCGGTATGGTGACCGTTCAAGCAGTAGTGGCATCTGTTACATGGGACATGGTGGGAGACGAAGACCCTATCGCCGACTCCATACCCCTCGACGCCATCCCCGACCTCGGCGATCTCTCCCGTGATCTCGTGACCCAGTACCAGGGGGGCCCTCTTGATGCGATACCACTCCATTACATCGCTGCCACAGATGCCGCTGGCCATCACCTTGATCAAGAGCTCACCAGGGCCGATCTGCGGTCTCGGCATCTGCTCCAATCGCACGTCTCGGTTGTTGTAGTAGGTTGCTACGCGCACGATATCTCCCTGTGAGCACGCTACGCTGATCAGCGCCCTTCCTGTTCTTCAGCCTTCAGACTATTGAAGAGGTCCCGTGCCTCTTGGGGGGTAGCGTTCTCGTGGATGATGGCACGCAAGGCCTTGGCCATGGCCACCGGGTGCTTGTTCTGCCAGACATTTCGGCCCAGGTTGATACCGATGGCCCCCCGCTGCAAGCCGTCATAGACAAACTCGAATACCTCGAGGTCTGTCTTCGTCTTGGGCCCGCCTGCCATGACTACGGGGACAGGGCATCCGTTGACGACCTGATCGAAATCTTTGCACCAGTAGGTCTTCACCACACGGGCGCCCAATTCGGCGGCGATACGGCAGCACATGGCCAGGTAGCGGGCCTCCCTCTTCTCCAGTTCCTTGCCCACAGCGGTGACCGCCATGACCGGAATACCATACTCCTCGCATTCGTTCACCAGGTTTGCCAGATTGAGCAGTGTCTCATGCTCATACTCGGTCCCGACGAAGATGGAGAGCCCCACCGCAGCCACATTGAGGCGGATGGCGTCCCGCACCGAGGTCGTGATTCCCTCATGGGCCAGGTCTTTTCCGGCGAGGCTGGTACCGCCCGATACCCTGAGGATGATCGGTTGGGTGATGGTGGGATCTATGCAGGAGCGCAGAACCCCTCTCGTCACAAAGAGGGCGTCACAGTACGGCAGCAGTGGCTTGACCGTCTCCCATGGTTTTTCCAGTCGTTGGGTGGGTCCTTGAAAATATCCATGATCTATCGGCATAAAGAAACAGTGACCGTCAGGTTGTATCAGTTGAGACATACGGTTTTTCATCCCCCAGTCCATGTGAGCTACCTCCTCCTCATTCATGCATTTTTTCTTATAGTTATTAACTGTTTAACGGACGAGTATAGAGGAACGGTGCCCGTGGGTCAAGTGGCAACGCCGTAAGGACTGAACGTCACGATCCTTTTTCAAACCCCTCCAGGCACTCCCTGCTGCAGAAGTGATGGATTTCCCCGTCAATAGTAGCCTTAATGGCCGTTTCCTTGGGGATGTAGGTGTGGCAGTGTGGGTCCTGAACCAGTTCCTTATCGGATGCACCCCTCCGGTAATCTTTGAAGATCTTTACCTGTCGCCTCAGCGGGAAGAGGGTCTTTTTCAGGACATAGTAGACGAGATAAAGCAGTGCAAAGATGATGAGATATCTCATATGCCCATGATGATATAAAGGAGGGTATTTGTCAAATTTCATTTTACTCTCTCTTCTCTTGACAGGGAACACGATAGGGTGCCCCCTTTACCTCTTTGTGGCCTTTTTTACCTGATGAATGTACGATGCTTCTTTTGCCAATCAGGGCCGAATTTTTTGTCGAAGTAATCCGCAAAACGGTCAAACCAGCGCCACCA
>CAYQOD010000228.1:0-3410 GCA_964419065.1 uncultured Thermodesulfobacteriota bacterium
ACTAAGTCCTGAGTGAATGAATTCGTTATTGAATTTCTGAATCGAAGGACTTAGTGGTGAATGTCAGTCTTCCTCCTTCTCCTGTTCTTCGACCATAAATCCTGATGTAGTTACGTAGACCAAAAAGGTCTTCGTTTTAGAGGGAAAGGTAAATACCGTGTTGCCGTAAACCGCCTGTACCAAGGGGAGGCGTGCACCATATTCATACAGCCAGCGCCAGCGCGGATCTTCTTCATTGGTGACCAAGCTGTAGGCGGTAGCAGGC
Source organism: uncultured Thermodesulfobacteriota bacterium (assembly GCA_964419065.1). GTDB lineage: Bacteria > Desulfobacterota > B13-G15 > B13-G15 > RBG-16-54-18 > CAYQOD01. The sequence continues at coordinate 266 of CAYQOD010000228.1, forward strand.
TTTTTCATCTCGTCCTCGGCCCGAAGGTAGCGACCGCGCACGCGCGTGAGCTTATACATCGTGCGAAGGCCGAGGAAATTGAGCCAGTCGTCCCACTTTAAGATGTGCCCCTCAATGGCCCATTGCTGGCCACGCAGGTGATACTGGCGAGAGCGGCCGAGGGTTGGTGATTCAAGGGCCACGAGATCAAGGACCATCGTGTCCTTGGTGCCGGACACCGGCACACAATAGACCGTGGCAGCCAGTTTGCGGTGCGTGAAGGCGCTGTAGGATTGGATGAAGGCAAATAGAAATAAGACGGCTGCCGAGAGGGCAATCGCCAGCAGAATCAGAAGTAATTGTAACGTACTGGCAATGATCCTGATACGAGGCACCGGTTTGCGCCGCAGACGAAGAACGAGGCGGTGCACCCGTTTGAAGAGGAATACCCCGAGCAAAATCAGGCCCACGATAAACAGCCCGAGAGCAATATAAATGGGTACAGAGCCTGAAAACGGGAGATTGAATGTGGACATATTTCCTCCCCTCGAAACAGCGTTTAAGTCGCCCTTTTGTGATCAATTCGTTCTATTTAATGGAGCGCTTCACGAAACAAGTATTGCACGAATGCCACAGAGATGCAAGGTCAAAAAACGATCATTGACCGGACTGCCTATTGATCGTTCATGATGGGTTCTTTACTGTCTGAACCAATAACGCAACCCGCCTTCCTAATTTTGCGGCATAGTCAGCGGTGCTTTTGTCAGGCGTGCCAACACATGCGACACCGTAGTGTCCAGTTGCATCGAGCGGATCTCCTACGACGATCATACCATAGATCAACAGGGCTTGGATGATGGACATGATCGTCGTCTCTTTTCCCCCCGATGGATCGGCTGAGGTTGCGAAGGCAGCGCCTATCTTATCCCCCATCTGCTTACGGATGCCGACAAAGCTGTCGAAGACAGCCTTCAGCTCGGCGGCCATGGATCCGAAATAGACAGGAGAACCAGCGATGATCCCATCAGAGCTCAAAAAATCCTCCTTGGTAACCTCAGATACCGGTTTCACGACGCAGTCTACTCCTTTAACCTCTCGAACCCCTCTGGCTATCTCCTCGGCCAACTTTTTGGTATGCCCTGTTTTTGAATGGTACATGACGAGTACCTGCATGTCTTACCTCCTCCTTTTTGCTAAGATCCTAACAGGTTATGCTCCCTGAAACTAAAGTAGCCCTCTTTACCAACGATGATATGGTCCACAATACGAATGTCCATGGTACGCGTTGCTTCGATAATGGTATGCGTGATGCGTCTGTCATCCTCAGAGGGTTCGGTATGCCCGCTGGGGTGATTATGCACGAGCAGGAGTCCGGCAGCATGGTGAGCTAAGGCCGACTCCACAATGCGGCGAGGGTAGACTATCGTTCTATCAACCGTCCCCTCGTGTACGATCTCCTCATCGATAACCTCGTTCTTAGTGTTCAGGTAGATGACCATGAGCACCTCATGGGGATACTCGGCGAGTTTTACTCTCGCAAAGTCCACCACATGCTGGGGAGAGGCTAGGATGGTTCTCTCCTTCATTTGCTCAGCAAGGTATGCGCCGAACAGTTCTTTTATGAGCCGTATGAGGACGGCCGACGTCGACCCTAAACCAGGGACCTCCTCAAGTTCCACAACACTGGCATCTAAGACACCTGCAATGCTTCCAAATCGCTTGATAAGCCCTTTTGCTATCGGTTTGACATCTTTCCGTGGTATGGCGTAGGTCAAGAGAAGCTCAAGCAACTCGTAGTCCTGAAACCCTTCAGCACCCGTTTTGGCAAACCGCGTGCGCAGCCGCTCTCGGTGACCTACATAGTGAGGCCTTTCAGGATTCTTCAATGTGTGATGGTCGATGATCGATTTCTTGAACCGTTGACCTCTGCTCACCTGGTATCCTTGAGTTTCTCGGCCAGATAGCTCACCCGGGCCCTCAGGTTGATCAGGTAGGCCTTTTCCGGCTGCTTCGGCAGCGGTTTGCCATCGTGCTCCTCAGTCTTGATTCGGGCCACTACGCGCTCAATCGATCCCCCTTCGGCCCGCAAAAGGTCCTCCACCCGGGCCCTGAACCTCTCAGCCGATGCAATGGAGCGGCCAAAAAAGTCCTTGACCTCTTCTGCACCGACGAAGACAAAGTGATGCCCCTGACACAAGACTTCTACTTCTAGAGAGGCCAGGCGCTTCAGCCCAGCCAAATAGGCGTCATAGTCAACAAGAAACTGTGTGACGATATGCCCGGTCAGATCAGCGCAGCCTGCTGCCTCGGTAGCGATGAGGACCTTTTTCTCTGGTATATAGTAGCTTACCAGATCGCGGGTATGGCCCGGAGTGGCCAACACCTGAACGGTCACATCCTCTGCAATCTCTATCGCCTGCCCGTCGGTCACGATCGTATCGATCGTGAACGGTTCGAAGGGCTCTGTGAGCAGCGTGGCCCTATCCACTCCAGCGATCAATGGAACTACGTTCTGGCTCAAGGCCCCCATCAGTTTCTGGGCGTTGGGGCGCTCAATGATCTGGGCCGCCACTGATGATGCGGCTACCTGCAGTCCCCAAAAGACCTGCTTGAGGTAGGCGGTTGCACCGCAGTGATCATAGTGGACGTGGGTGAGAAATAGGATCTCAGGTCGGCGCTTTCCCAACACCTCCCGGATGGCCTCCTCATAGATCCTGCCTAAACAGGCGAAACCGGCCTCAAAAAGGATCGGGCGATGTCCGGCCAACAGGTAGACCGGCGACCAGGTGTGGCCTAAGATGTAAAACTCACCCCTGACCCTGCCCGTTTGGTCAAAGATCAAACCTTCCCTCCTTTTGAAGTCCAAGAGTTACCAGGTAGTGCATAATAGCGCATTATTGGTGGCACGGCCACATCTTATTTCGTCTTCATCTCAAGTTTGAACGTAAGCACTCGGTCATATCTTCTTCCCATGGCAACCTGAATATCCCCCATAGAGATACCATAGACAATTGACCATACCGTCCTGCGGGGCGAGTTATTACGCAGAGCATATAATAGTTTACTTCTCCTCTTTAGGAAAGGGGGTAATAAGGAAGGATTGAAAGTTGGGAGAATCCCCCTCTGTAAAAGGAGAATGTTACGTCAGTCCATAATACGTGCTGAG
>CAYQOD010000229.1:0-3393 GCA_964419065.1 uncultured Thermodesulfobacteriota bacterium
CAAACCGCGGGGGATTCTGCAAAGGGTTTGCTAAAAGAAACTTATATTTCTATGAACGCCCCGTCTCTGTTATCCTTTCTCCTCATTTGTCAACGTATTTTTTTAAGGGCGCCCCCTCTTTACATACCTACCTCTACCCCCAAAGAGATAAAAGCTACTTGACAAATCCGAAATACGCCATATATAGTCTCTTGTGTCAATGGTAGGGTAAGATATCGCAGCCGTCATTGATCCTCACGATGGATGTTTGCCAGTGATATACTGAACTACCACACATACCCTACCCCACCGAAACCACCCAACCCACCGGGACCATTCGGGGGGAAGAATGAACCTATTTGGTAATAAAAGATGTTTTGCCCGTTCACACCGCCTGTTTGACGACTTCATGTCTGGTTCGCCCATTTCAACCTGAACTGTGATAAGGTCGAGGGTCATTTTGAACTCAAGAGCAGAATTGAGTGCAAATCCAAATGAGAAAGGAGGGATAAATGAAGGCACATCAAAAACCATAAGGAAAAGGAGGGGCACAAGATGAGTAAGAAGGAGGAAAAGATAAGGGTTTTTGTGGAAGAATACGAGGTTGCGGAGATCCCGAAGAAACATCCATCCCTGTTCGAACCTACGACACTCATATTTGGAGCACTACTGGGTATTCTGGGAATCATTATCGGCTTGGAGCTCTTGACTCGTGTCGGCATCACACCGAACACCTCAATTATCGCCGCCATCATCGCCATAGCGGTCTCACGGATTCCGCTGACCCTCACGAGATCCTTCAGGAGCCTACCGAGACAGAATCTCATGCAGACAGTCATTTCCGGTGCCACGTTTGGAGGGGCGAATGCGGTCTTCCTTCCCATGGGCGTTCTGTGGCTCCTGGGGAGAATGGATCTGGTGCCCGTGATGATGCTCGGGGCCATCCTCGGCTTGGTCATTGATGCAACAATCCTTTACAAAGTATTTGATTCAAAGATCTATCCTGCAAAGGGAATATGGCCCCCAGGTATTGCGACTGCCGAGTGTATCATTGCCGGCGACAGAGGAGGAAAGCGAGGTGCCCTCTTGGGCATCGGCGCCATCGTCGGTGGAATCGGCCGGTACCTTGGATACCCGATGGACATCTTTGGCGTATGCTGGATTGGCAACATATGGGCGTTGACCATGTTTGGCATCGGCCTCCTGATGAGGGGATATGCGCCAACGGTGATCGGTATCGACATCAACAAATACTATGTACCCCACGGCGTCATGATCGGCGCAGGCGTCGTCGCCCTGATTCAAATCATTATGGTGATCGCAAAAAAGGAAGCGGCATCGACCAAAGCAATCGAATACAAGACGACCGGAAGGCAGTTTGGACAGGGGTTAGGGGGTGGCTTCATCGCCTTCATCATCGCTGCGGCCATCATGGCTCTGCTCGCCGGCTTGTACACGGAAATGCCCGTCGGGATGTTGACCGGATTCATCCTCTTTGCAGCGGTTGCCGCCCTCGTCTCCGAGTTGATCGTTGGCATATCGGCTATGCACGCCGGCTGGTTTCCGGCCTTTGCCACTGCCCTCATCTTCCTGGTCCTGGGTATGATCATCGGCTTCCCGCCCTTGCCTCTCGCGTTCCTGGTTGGGTTCACCGCGTCAACCGGACCTGCCTTTGCGGACATGGCATACGACCTGAAGACCGGATGGATACTCAGGGGGAGTGGGAAGTATCCGGAGTTTGAAAGACAGGGTCGACGCCAACAGTATTTCGCAGAGCTTCTCGGCTTTGCCGTTGCAGCCGTGGTGATCATATTCTTCTACCAGAACTATTTCACTCAAGACCTCTTCCCCCCGGTTGACAGAGTCTATGCCGCCACCATTCAGGCAGGAACAAGCCCAGAAGTCGCCAAGTATCTCCTTCTATGGGCCATCCCGGGGGCGATTATTCAGTTGATCGGTGGACCTGCACGGCAAATCGGCATTCTCTTCGCGACTGGTCTGCTCATTAACTACCCGATAGCGGGGTGGACCGCACTGGTGGCTCTCGCAATTCGGGCAATCCTCGTGAGGAAGTACGGAAAGCCGATCGAAAGCCCCATGTATGTTCTGGCCGGTGGGTTCATCGCGGGGTCGGCATTGACCAGCTTTGGAACGGCAACGTTGAAACTCAAGTAGCCGAACAAAAAAGGGAAATGAAGACAAGGGTCGGGTTGATACGAGTCCTGACGACCAATGACGAGGACATCCTACACTCCCATGGACGTCTGTTAGAGAACCGGTTCCCCGGGCTCAACGTGGAGACGAAGTGCATCCCTGACCAACCACGGGGCATCTACGATGAGGAAACCTGTGCCGTTGCAGTCCCGAAGATCCTGAAACTGGGGAGGGAAATGGAACAGGAGCAGGTGCGGGCAATTATCGTCAGTTGTGCAGATGATCCAGGTGTTGCGGACCTGAGAAAAATGGTCCGCATACCCGTTATCGGGGCAGGCAGCTCTGCTGCCTGCCTCGCCCTTTCCTTCGGCGCGAGAATCGGCACATTGGGGATTACGGAGGGTACCCCGCGGGCGATGAAGGATATCCTAGGGGATCACCTCGTTGCTGAAACAAGGCCAGAAGGTGTTAAGACCACGGTGGATCTGATGACAGAAGAAGGGAAACGGAATGCGTTTCTTGCCATCGACTCCCTCCGAAAAAGTGGGGCTGACGTCATCGCCCTTGCCTGCACCGGCTACTCGACCATCGGGATCGTACGGGATCTTGAGCATGCTGCGGGCATCCCGGTCATCGACGCTGTCGAGGCAGCGGGCTTGTTCACGTGGTATTTTGCGGCCGGAAGATAATACCGAAAAGATCTGATGAGGTGAGCGCAGCGGGGACACATGTGTCTCCTGATCGACCCAAACGCAACTGTTCCCGCAAAAGCAGCGTATGCTGAAACTAGACCAAAAAACCGTTGAATGTGCCAGCTTAGGGGGAGCCTTGCTCGGCGGAGGAGGCGGTGGGCCGATGGAAGAGGGGAGAATGATCGGGGAGATGGCGGTGAAAATCGGAATCCCCACTCTTGTGGATCTAGAGGATCTTCCCGATGACGCTACCCTTCTCACGGTTTCGGCTGTCGGTGCACCAGCTGCTAGGGAACGCTCTGTCAAACCGATGGATTATGTGCGAGCCATAGAGGTCTTAGAGATAAACGATATCCAGGTGGATGGAATCATCACCAGCGAGAATGGCGGACTGGCAACCCTGAATGGGTGGTTCCAATCAGCGGTCTTGAACATCCCCGTGGTCGATGCGCCAGCCAACGGACGGGCCCATCCCTTGGGAATCATGGGATCGATGGGCCTGCATCTCGTTGAAGGGTACGTTTCAAAACAAGCCGCCGTGGGAGGGAATCCCGAACGAGGGAACTAT
>CAYQOD010000230.1:0-3374 GCA_964419065.1 uncultured Thermodesulfobacteriota bacterium
GGAAAAGCCCTCACAGCCACCTCTTTGAATGCACAGGGAGCGCGCTATATGGGAAGGGACCGCCTATTCCTCCTGTGGCATGGCCAATGCCCACCGTATGGCAAGTAACTTTGCGAGGGCCTTCGACTACTTCTCCCAGGCCACGGCCCTCTATCAGGAGATCGGGGACCGCATCAGCTATGCCTACACCCTCTGGGGAGAGGGGACGACCTACAAGATGGTGGGAAAGGATGAGGAAGCGCTATCGGCCTTTCATGCCTCTGAGGCCATCTTCCAGGAGACAGGAGACCAGCGGGGGAGGGTTTATACCCTCCTGGGCAGAGGGGAACTCGCCTTTTTAAGAGGGGAGAGTGCCGAGGCCGAGGGGATGCTCCTGGAGGCCAGGGAGATCACTGACTCCCACCCCTTTCGGCTGGAGCGGTGCCACTGTCAACTCCTCCAGATACTCTTGCGCACTGGAGGAGAGGGTACGGTTTCCCTGAAAGAGGTACAAAGGGAGTATCGCCGACTGGGGAGCGATTTCCCCCACGGGGAGGCATCACTTCCGTTGAATCTACCTTAATGGGATGTTCGGCCTTTCACAATTTATGGCTTGCATTAATTGTGCTTTTCAGGTAAATAGTTATCTTCGCACTTTCCTTATTGATCACTATGAGGGGGGGATCTCATCGTGTGATCTATCCCCATAAATCTATAGAGGGACAGACGTGATCAATATCAATACCAGTCTATTCATTCAAGTTGGTCTCTTTATTATCCTCATGCTCGTCTTGAATAAGATCTTCTTCCAGCCGTTTCTGAGGTTCTTGGAGGAACGCCGAATCAAGATCCAGGGGGATGAAGAGGAGGCCAAAAGGCTCCAGGAGGGGACGGAACTCAGACGTCTCCAGTTTGAGGAGGGGTTGAACAAGGGTCGGCTCCAGGCCCTGGAGGAGAAGGGCCGCATCCAGGATGCAGGGATGCACGAGGGCAGACGGATGGTGGAAAAGATCCAAAAAGAGATAGATGAGGAGACCCACAGGGTAAGGGCCCAGATCGAGAGGGAGGGCCAGCAAGCCCTCACCGAACTGGAGCGCAGGCGTGGGGACATGGCGAAGGAGATCGCCGAGAAGGTCTTGGGCAGGAGCCTTCGATAGGAGTAAGGAGACCAACAGGATATGTGGTGGGATCTGGCATTTAAGCTATTCAATTTTGCGGTCCTGGTCCTCCTCCTCTATATCGCGCTCAAAAAGCCCCTGGGGTCCTATCTGAAGGGGAGGCAGGAGTCGATTAAAAAGACCCTCGAGGAGGCCGAGCGGGCCAAAAAAGAGGGTGAGAAGGCATTCAGCGAGTATGAAACGAAGTTAAAAAGCTTGGATCAGGAGATCGAAAAGATACGCCAGACCCTGATAGAGGAGGGAGAGAGGGAAAAGGAGCGGATCATCAAAGAGGCCCAGATAATGGCCGAGAAGATCAAGGAACAGGCAAAGCTCACGGCTCAACAGGAGCTGAAGATGGCGAAATTTAAGTTGAAGGAGGAGATAGCTGCTATGACGGTACAGCTGGCTGGGGATCTGTTGCAAAAACACCTCAAACCGGCCGACCATGAGCGGCTGCTGGACGAATATGTCGAACGGGTAAGGGGGCTGCATTGATCAAGGGGAAGATTGCCCGACGGTATGCCAAGGCCCTGATGAATATCGGGCAGCAGGACGGCAACTATGATACATATTGGGAGGAGCTTGATGCGTTCACCTCCCTCTTCCAGGGGGAGAAGAAATTGCGGGAGATCTTGATTAACCCCACCTTTGGTCTTCCCCGACGGAAGGCCATCATTAAGGATATCGGAAAGAAGATGGGTCTGAGCCCCATCACCACCAATTTTCTCCTCATCCTGGTGGACAAAAACCGGATGAGATATCTACCGGACATCACCTCTCTCTATCAGGAGCTGGTGGACGAGGCCGCTGGCCGGACCAGGGTCCACCTGGTCACCGTCCATGACCTCTCCAAAAATCAACTGCAGGAGTTGACCGATGCGTTGCGGGGTTTGGTGGGGAAAGAGGTGATCATGGAGGTGGAGAAGGATCCCTCCCTCATCGGGGGGGTGGTGGCGAAGATCGGGGGGATGGTGTACGATGGAAGTGTCAAGACCCAATTGGAGAGGTTAAAGGAAAGTTTAACGAAGGGGTGATAGGAGATGCAGATACGGGCAGAGGAAATAAGCGAGATCATCGAGAGGCAGATCAGGGATTACGACAAACGGGTGGAGGTGAGTGAGACCGGGGTGGTCCTCTCGGTAGGGGACGGGATCGCCAGGCTCTATGGTCTCGAAAAGGCCATGGCCGGAGAGCTGCTTGAGTTTCCCCACGGTATCATGGGGATGGTCCTCAACCTGGAGGAGGATAATGTAGGGGCCGCTCTCTTAGGAGAGGACCGCCATGTAAAAGAGGGGGATACCGTAAAGCGAACCGGCAAGATTGTGCAGGTTCCTGTAGGAGAACCACTGGTTGGTAGGGTGGTAGACCCCCTGGGGCAGCCCCTCGACGGAAAGGGTCCCATTGAGGTTACGGAATATCGTAACATCGAGGAGAAGGCCCCCGGCGTGGTCTGGAGGCTTCCGGTAAAGGAACCCCTCCAGACCGGAATCAAGGCCATCGACTCTATGATCCCCATCGGGAGGGGACAGCGGGAACTCATCATCGGTGACCGTCAGACGGGCAAGACCGCCCTGGCCATAGACACCATCATCAACCAGAAGGGCAAGGATGTCTACTGTATCTATGTGGCCATCGGACAGAAGCAGTCTACGGTGGCTCAGGTGGTGGACAGGCTCAGGCAGTATGGGGCCATGGAATACACCACCGTGGTTTCGGCCACCGCCAGCGAGCCCGCTCCCCTGCAATACATCGCCCCCTATACCGGCTGCACCATGGGGGAGTACTTTCGCGACACCGGCAGACATGCCCTCTGCGTCTATGACGACCTCTCCAAGCACGCCGCGGCCTATCGCCAGATGTCGCTGCTGTTGCGCAGGCCCCCTGGCCGCGAGGCATATCCCGGTGATATCTTCTATCTCCACTCTCGCCTTTTGGAACGGGCGGCCAAGCTCAATGAAAAATTGGGGGAAGGCTCCCTCACCGCCCTGCCTATCATCGAGACGCAGGCCGGAGATGTATCCGCCTACATCCCCACCAATGTCATCTCCATCACCGATGGCCAGATCTACCTGGAGACCGACCTCTTCTATTCCGGGATCAGGCCCGCCGTCAATGTGGGGATCTCCGTCTCCCGGGTCGGCGGTAACGCCCAGATCAAGGCAATGAAGCAGGTGGCTGGCTCCCTGCGAGCTTACCGCGAGGAACAGTACGAGATGCTGATAGACGCCGTCTACA
>CAYQOD010000231.1:0-3330 GCA_964419065.1 uncultured Thermodesulfobacteriota bacterium
TGATGATCGAGATCGACGGCTCCTATGGCGAAGGTGGTGGGCAGATCCTGCGCACTGCGGTGGCCATGGCCGTCTACCTGGGGATTCCATGCAGGATCACGGGTATCAGGAAAGGGAGGCCGAAACCCGGGCTGCGGGCCCAGCACCTGGCGGGCGTGCAGGCCCTGGCCGAAATCTGCCATGCCGAGGTCGAGGGGCTCCGATTGGGCTCCGAGGAAGTGACCGTCAAACCGGGGAGGCTCACGGGTGGCGACCTTCGCATCGATGTCGGCACGGCCGGAGCCGTCGGTCTGATCCTGCAGACCGTGATGCTGCCGGCCATCAAGGCCCCTGCTCCCCTCCGTCTCCAGATCACCGGGGGAACGGACGTCCCTTGGGCCCCTACAGCTGGCTACGTGATGGAGGTGACACTGCCCATCGTGGGGAAGATGGGTTATCGGGGAGAGATGGAGGTGATCAAGCGGGGGTACTTCCCCAGCGGCGGGGGTGAGGTCTCGGTACAGTTTCAGGAAGGACCTCTCTCCCCCCTGAGGCTCTTGGATCGGGGAAAGATCCTGATGATTCAGGGTAAGGCACATGCCTCGGAGTCATTGAGGGGACGGCGGGTGGCCGAACGCCAACGGGAGGGGGCCATCACGGTCCTGGAAGAATCTCTTCACTCCTCTGATATTGAGATAACACTAGAATACAGGCCTACCCCCTCCCCTGGGTCCGGGATCGACCTGTGGGCCATTGCTGAAAACACCATCCTCGGGTCCAATGCCCTGGGCGCCCGGGGAAAGAGGGCCGAGGAAGTAGGTGCAGCGGCCGCTGCGGCCCTCCTCAGAGGGATACGTTCTGAGGCCGCCCTCGATGAATGGATGGGGGATCAGATCCTCCCCTTCCTCGCTGTGGCGGGGGGAGAATCGACCGTATCGGTCCCACGCATCACCGAGCACCTGCGGTCCAACCTCTGGGTCATCAGTCACTTTCTGCCTCTGACATCTCGAATACAGGAGGAACAAGAGAGGACCATCATCGCCGTCATCCCCTCACCCTGATCCTGGCATCGCACACGGCACACCCCGCTGCGTTGACGAAGACCAGGTTGAGATCCCTTTCCCCGATACTCGAGGTACTATCCACGAGCAAGAAGACCCGCAGGAGCAGACATGCTCATCGAGGGCGCGAAAGCCTGTTATCTTATCGTAAAGCCTACTTCTTTAGTAATCTTTCTTCGACCAATGAATAGAGTACCGGGATGATGATGAGGGTTACGATGCTGGAAACCAGCAAACCCCCGATGACGGTGATCCCGAGGGGATTCCAGGTCTCAGCCCCCTCCTGGTTGCTCATGGCCATGGGGAGGAGCCCGAAGATGGTGGTCAAGGTGGTCATCAGCACCGGGCGCAGCCTCCTGGCCCCGGCCGTCCCTATGGCCTCCGCAAGGGGGAGACCATTACCACGAAGCAGGTTGGTATAGTCGACCAAGACGATGGCGTTGTTTACGACAATCCCCATGAGCATGATGAGGCCGATGAAGGAGGCGACGTTGAGGTTTGTCCCTGTCACCAAGAGGGACCATATGACCCCCACGAAGGCGAAGGGGACGGAACCCATGATCACCAAGGGCTGGCGTAGGGATTCAAACTGGGAGGCCATCACCATGTAGACCAGGGCGATCCCCAACAGGAGCATGAGGCTGAGATCACGAAAGGCCTTGCGCTGTTCCTCAACATCGCCACCGAACTCTATCGTTGTACCGGGGGGAAGGGACAGGGTCTTCAGGCGCTCCTTTATATCCCTGGTCACCGCGCCCAACGAACGCCCCTGAAGGTCGGCCTCCACCTTGAGCATACGCTGGCGATTCTTCCGCTCAATCTGAACCAGTCCTTCCGATTCCACCACGTCGGCCACGTTCTTGAGCCTGATCATTGTGCCCGAGGGGCTAGCGATGGGTACCTCCCGGATATCCTCAATATTCACGCGGTCTTCCTCCCGTAACCTGAGGAAGATGTCATAGTCTTCGCCAGCATCCCTGAACTGAGTAGGATCGCTCCCGAAGAGGTTGGTCCTGAGGGTTTGGGTTATGGTCGCCATGTTCAGTCCCAGGGATGAGGCCTTCTGGCGATCCACTTTGATCCAAAGTTCCGGTCTGGGTTCCCTCCGGCTCACGGTTATATCTACCGTCCCAGAGATCTGGGCTACGAGATCCTTCACCTCCTGGGCGATGTGATTTAATACGGTGAGATCATAGCCAAGGATCTCCAATGAGATCTTCTTGCCCCCTCCACCGAAGAAGATCTTCTGCACGGCGCCGATGTCCCGTACCGAGGTCCTGACGATACCCGGGATTTCGGCGAACCGCCCTCTCAGGGTCTGGGCGATCTCTTTGACGGAGCGCTTGCGATCCTCCTTGCTGATCAACTTCGCCCCCACCTGGGCGATATTGGTCCCCTCCTCAAAACCGAGGGCGGAGTCGACCCCCTCCCTGCTCTGCCCTACCATCGCATAGTAATGCTCCCTCTCCGGCACCTCCTTGTCAAAGATCGCCATCACCTCCTCAGCCACCTGGGCCGTCTTCTCCAGCCGCGTCCCCTCCGGGAGGTGGAGGTTTATTTGGATCTCACCGCTGTCCACGTCGGGGAAGAACTCCGTCCCCACCCACAGCTTGCCAGTCCCGAGACTTACCAGCAAGACAACCCCCGTAGCTACCAATACCTGTCTCCTGCGGGTAAGGGCCCAGTTCAGCACCCTCCTGTAGAAGGCCTCCAGGGCCTTGAAGTATTCATCACTCCTGGCCAACCACTTCCCCCACCTCCCGTGGACCCTCTCCACCAGCCCCTGACCGCGCAACAGCACCGATGAGAGCATGGGGGTGAGGGTGAGGGAGGTGAAGAGGGAGGCCAGCAGGGTGATGGCCACCACAAAGGCGAGCTGCTTGAAGAGGACACCCACGATCCCTCCCACAAAGACCATGGGTGCGAAGACCACCACGGTGGTGAGGGTCGAGACACTGATGGCCAGACCCACCTCCTGCGCCCCCACCACCGAGGCCTCTTCCACCCTTGATCCCACCTCGAGGTGATGGGTGATATTCTCCAATACGACGATGGCGTTGTCCACTACCATCCCGATGGCGATGGCCAGGCTCATCAGGGACATAATGTTGATGGTGTAACCAAACAGGTAGAGGAAGACAAAGGAGATCACGAGGGAAAAGGGGATCGTCAGGGAGATAATAAGGCTGCTGCGCCCCCGCCTCAGGAAGATGAAAGTGATGAGGACCACCAGCAATCCCCCCAGATCGGAAGAGCACACGTCTGAACTCCAGTCACATCACGATATCGT
>CAYQOD010000232.1:0-3281 GCA_964419065.1 uncultured Thermodesulfobacteriota bacterium
CTCGGCCTCGTTGAGGATCAGGTGATCGACATCATCAAATGCATCGTGCTCGGCGGTGAAGAGCGGCCCCCCTGCCACTGTCTTGACCCCCATCCGTTTGCATCGATCGATCACCTCTTGTGCCGATTGCTTCTGGACGGTCATGGCGCTGATAAAGACATAGTCAGCCCATTGGAGGGCCTCATCTTTGAGTGGCCTGACGTTCATGTCTATGAGCCTCTTTCCCCACTCCCCGGGGAGCATGGAGGCTACGGTCAGTAGTCCCAGCGGGGGGAAGGATGCCTGTTTGGAGATAAACTTCAGGGCATGCCTGAAGCTCCAGAAGGTGTCGGGGTACCGTGGATAGACCAGGAGAATCTTCATCGTTGTTCCCTCGCATTACACCCTTACGCGCTCAATGCTCATCACTATATAGTAATTATCGACTGATGTACATAGAGATTTTTCTTTTGAGAAGAACCTCCGAATCATGTCAGGTACGACCCCCATTGCCTGGCCGTCTGGAGGATGTAATCGGCGGGGAGATTCTCGACGATCCGGTTGTGGCCGGGCAGGAGGGTATCCACCTCCAGTTCGGCAAGTCGCATCAGGGATTTGTGAAGATCGGAAGCGCTGGCCTGATAGAGGTCAAAGCGGCCGATGGCATAATCGGCATATACCACATCGCCGGGGATGAGGACCTGTGCGGGTCGATGGTAGAGGGCGACACTACCCATGGAGTGCCCTGGGATGTAGATGACCTCCCAGGCCATGCCGCCGATATCCAGGCTCTCGCCCCCCTGCAGCTTGCGGTCTACCTGAAAAGTGAAGGCACCCGGCTTCAGGCCATACTGCATCTGGCACATCTGCCGGAACATCTCCATGCCGTAGACGGTCCTCTCATCTCCCCCCTCCAGGGGCTCCGCCTCCAGGGTGTGCACCCACAGCTCTGCCCCGGGGATCTCCCCGAGGATTTCCGCCAGGCAACCGATGTGGTCCAGGTGCGTATGGGTCATAATGATCCTTTTGATGGCCGAGAGTTCGATCCCCATCTCACGGATGGAACGGACCTTGTAGCTGCCCTTCCCCACGAGGCCTGCATCGATGAGGGAGAGATCATCAGTGGACGGCTCACCAACCAGATAGACATGGGAGTCGGGGATAAAATCATCCTGCCCTGGAATGAAATAGACACCGTCCATTACCTTAGCCATACCTCACTCCTTGAAAAAATTTCACCGCGCCTTTTCAGCGATGACCATGGAACTACAGCATATCCAATAAAGCCGTTCTCTGCAAGGATCTTCGGGCGCGAAAAAATACGTGATGATTCCTTGAGAGAATCGTATGCGTCAGCACACCAGGCAATTATTCATGTTGAAGTTTCCGGACATCCTCTCGTCTTACCGTTGGCTGGTTCTCTTCAGCTCCTATTCATCTGTCGGATGTTCCGCTCGATCTCGTTCAGATAGAATTTAAAACAGCTGTGCCCTGCCCTCCGTGAATATTGAACCCGCTGCTTACACCATGGGCATACTATGTATTTTGGGTCACCCTTCTTCGGGTGATCTATTTTAATCCGTGTCATAGTTTTGCTCCCGTCCCATCTCCATGGTTTGTGGGGCGATGAGTTCGCTTAGTGAGATATACTCATCACTAAAAAATATATATCGCATTTGCCCACTTACAAGGCTGTCGATGGACTGAATCGCGCTTTTTCGGGCATTTTTCAAGGGCGGGCTCAACTATGATGGTTTTCTTACGGAAGGCTTTGAACCGAGGAGGCTGACAAATTCTCCCATGCATTCAGGTATCGATATCCCCGTTGGGGATGGGACATCTGTTTTTACCCCTGAGAGGTTGAACACCTCAGTGAGAAGCTCGGTGATGAGGAGTTAGTACGGCAGAGGACATCGCAATAGAACCTTGCGGTGCATCCCCTATCTTTCCCGATCCCTTTCCTCTTCTTCCCGTATCCCCTTCAGCGTCAAGTGATGTCTCCACAGATAGAGGAAACCGGCCAGCGTGACGGGGATGTAGTTGGTGGCATGAAAGACAATGGAGAGACTTAAGGCCTTCTCCAATGGGACGTTATAGAGGAGAAGGGCATAGGCTACCGAGGCGTGGTAGGTGCCGATGTAACCGGGGGTTGAGGGTATCATCATGGCCAGACAGACGGCTAGTAAGACCATCACCGATGCGGAGATCGAGAGGTTGAGCCCGAAGGCACGCCCCATGAGATAGATGGCATAGGCGAAGACCCCCCATACAAAGAGGGAGTAGAGGAAGGTGATCAGCATGGTCTTGCTGCTCTCCATGGAGAGCAGCCCCTCTTTGAATGAGAGGATGTTGGAGATTCCATTCTTGGTCAACCGTGAGGAGAAGGGCCGAATTAAGAAAGAGGTGAGCTTGAGAAACCAGCGCGTCTTCTTTTTGATAATGAACAGTATGATGAAGGTGGTACCATAAATGGCGATGCTCAGGTAACCCCCCATTCGTAGCCCCTGCTTAAAAGTAAAGTTTCCAGGGGGCAGGTTGATGAAGGCTAGGACCGCCAAAAGTAAGCCCATTACGGTAAAACCGTCAAAGAGCCTCTCCACGACCACAGTGGCGAAGGATGCACTCTTCCTAATCCGCTCGCTGCGACCGATGATATAGGCCCGCACGATCTCCCCCATGCGGACCGGGAGGACATTGTTGGCCATAAAGCCGATGAGGATGCCGGCAAAGAGGTTGGGGAACCCAATCTTTTTAATGGGGCGCAGGAGATATCCCCACCGCAGGGCCCGCAGGGCCATGTTGACGAAGATGATGAGGACGATGGGGAGCAGATAGAGATAGTTGGCCCCCTGTAGGCTCTCCAGCAGCAAACGCAGATCTATTCGGCGAAAGGCCAGGTAAATCACAACGATGCTGATAGCGAATCCGATCCAGGACTTCCAGTTCATTGCTGGTGCAGGATCTCCTTTGCCTTTTGGATATCTTTTTCTATCTGTCGAACCAATGCCTCAGGGGAGGGGAACGCCTTCTCATCCCGGATCCTGTCCACCAGGGCCACCTGCAATTCCCTCCCGTAGAGGTCCCCCTGGTAGTCGATGAGGAAGACCTCGATGGCAAGCTCCTCGTCGCCAAAGGTGGGGTTGGCCCCGATGTTCACCACCCCATCATAGGTCTCATCTCCCATGACCACGGAGGCGGCATAGACCCCCTCTTTGGGGTAGAGGCCCTGGGTGGGCTCCAGGTTGGCGGTAGGATAGCCCAATCCTTTGCCCCGCGCGTGTCCGTGGATGACCCTACCCAGG
>CAYQOD010000233.1:0-3279 GCA_964419065.1 uncultured Thermodesulfobacteriota bacterium
CCTCCCTACCTCCCGAAAGGCCGCAACGGCACGGTCGAGGTCATCGGCAGTGTGGGTGGCCATGAGCGTGGCCCGCAAGCGTGAGCTCTGCGGCGGTACCGTCGGAGGGCGTATCCCCTGGGCAAATACCCCTTGTGCCATCAGCCGCCGATCCGCCTCCATGGTGAGGGCGTTGTCCCCGATGATGACGGGGACGACGGGGGTATCACCCCCCAGGGCGTTAAAGCCCATCCCTTTGAGCGCGTTCCTGAAATACTGTGTATTCTCCCAGAGCCTCTCCCTGCGCTGCGGTTCCGTCTCCACGATCTCCAAAGCTGCTAAAGTCATGGCCGCTACCGCAGGGGGCAGGGCCGTGGTATACATAAAAGTACGGCAGCGGTTGATGAGGTAATCGATCAGGACCCTGCTGCCGGCCACATAGGCCCCGAATCCCCCGAGGGCCTTTCCCAACGTCCCCATCTGGACCTCGATTTGACCCATCATGCCGAAATGCTCCGCTGTTCCCCGTCCTCCCCTGCCCAGGACTCCCGTGGCATGGGCGTCGTCCACCATGACTAGGGCCCCACAGCGGTCAGCCAGCGCCCTGATCTCGGGAAGCGGCGTGATATCCCCGTCCATACTGAAGACCCCGTCAGTGACGATGAGGCTTTGACGGTAGGATGAAGTTTTTTTCAGCAGGACCTCCAGGTGGTCCATGTCCCGGTGCCGGTAGACCCAGACCTCAGCCCTGGAGAGACGGCACCCATCGACGATGCTGGCGTGGTTGAACTCATCGCTCAGTATCAGATCTCCTTCGCTAAACAGGGTGGTGAGCAGTCCGATGTTGGCCATGTAGCCGGTGCTGAAGAGGAGGGCGGCCTCGCACCCCTTGAAACGGGCGATCCTTTCCTCCAGCTCGTGGTGGAGCTCCATGCTTCCGGATATGGACCGCGATGCCCCGGCGCCGCACCCGTATCGCTCCAGTGCCCGGATGGCCGCTTCCCTGAGGGCTGGATGGTCGGCCAAACCCAGGTAGTTGTTGGATGAGAGGAGCACTATCTCCTTCCCCTCCACCTGCACCCTTGCCGACTGGGCCCCGTGAATGAGGTGGAGTTGGCGGTACAGATCTTGGATCTTGATGTCTTCGAGCGCTGCCGCCAAAAAGGCCAGATCATCCATCGACTACCTCCAGCGCCAGGTCGTGGATCATCTGCAGGTCTGCGCGATAATCCCTCCCCCGGGTAGTGAGGTAGTTTCCGATCATGATCCCGTTGGCCCCTGCCCAGAAGACCAGGGGATGGAGGTCCCGGAGCCCAAACTCCCTCCCGCCGCAGATTCGGATATCCTTGTCAGGGAGGATCAATCGGAAGAGGGCTACCGATTTTAGAATCTCTAGGGGTGCCAGAGGCGTGATCTTCTCCAGGGGGGTGCCGGGGATGGGGTTGAGGAAGTTGAGGGCTATGGAGTCGACCTCCAGCTCTTTCAAGGTGAAGGCGAGCTCCAGCCGCTGCCGGGGTGTTTCACCCAGGCCGAAGATCCCGCCGCTGCAGATCTCCAGACCTACCTCCTTGGCCCATCGCAGGGTATTGAGGTCCTCCTCGTAATCATGGGTGGTGCAGATCTGCGGGAAAAAGGAGGCCGCCGTCTCTACATTGTGGTGGTAGCAGCGCAGCCCGGCTTCCTTTAACTGGGCTGCCTCGCCTCGGGTGATGGTTCCCAGGGAGGCACAGGGGGTAAGCCCTGTTTTCTCCATTATCAATCCGAGGGCATCCGTGATGGTTGACAGCTCCTCTTTCTGGGGTGATGTACCGCTGGTGACGATGGAAAAGCGCCGCGCCCCCATCGCTTCGGCCTCCTGGGCCTTGGCGAGGATCTGATGAGGCTCCATGAGCGCATAGATCTCGATCGGGGTCTTATTATGGGCGGATTGGGCACAGAAGGCGCAGTCCTCAGGGCAGCGTCCAGACTTGGCGTTGACGATGGAGCAGAGCTTTACGCCATCCGCTTTAAAGTGACGGCGAACCCTATTGGCCTCCGAGAGGAGAGGTAGGAGGTTGTCTTCCAGACCCATGAGTTTCTGGGCTACGGAGAAGCTCACTCCACCGCCGTGGATTGCTTCATGAATGCACTCTTCGATGAACCCCTGCATGGCGGACATCATATTGATCGGTAATGGAAAGATAGCACAGGAATGGAGTAGTTGTCAACCTTATTAAAGATATGGTTGACTAATCAAGAACCTGTGAGAGGGGAACTATTTCCACACCCTGTTCTTCAAACGTGGGTGCCATCTCCCTGAGGGCGGTGATGGTGGATGGGTAGGGGTGACATACGCCGATGGCCGTGCCGTTGGTTTGGGCGATTCGGATCAACCGTTCCAACTGGAGCCTGATGTACTTTACGTTATTGGTCTCGTTATCCAAAAAGAGATCCCTCTTGCCAGTCTTCATGCCCAGCTCTTGGGCGATCTGATAGCCCTCGCTCTTGGAGCTCGTGAAGCTATCAAAGAAGAAGAGTTTCCGTTCCTTTATTTCTTGCAACACCAGCCTCACGTGTCCCTCCTGTTCCATAAACCTCGAACCCATATGGTTGCTTACACCCTTGATGTAGGGGACCGCCTTGAGATCTTCCCTCAGATGGCGCAGCAGTTCTTTTTCTCCCATGGCGACAAAAAGCGCTCCCTCTCCGGGGTCCTTTACAGGATAGCCCCGGGGCTCCAGGGGGAGGTGGAGAATGATTTCCCTCCCCTGAGCATGGGCCTTCTGGGCAATACGGCGGGAAGAGGGTTGCAAGGGTAGGATGGAAAAGGTCAGGGGGATGTCCAGGCGTAGAAGTTCTTCGGCGATCCTTTTGTCCAACCCGAGGTCGTCCACCACAATGGCTATGCGAGCCCTCGGTTTCGGTGGCTTCAATTTTGGGGGGTGGAGGATGAGGTGGTGTGCTAAGAGACCATCGATCTTTACCTCCACCTCCCACGCTTCATCCGTGGCCCTCGTCGTAGTGAAGGTTACCCCTGTGAGAACCTCCTCGGTACTCTGTCTCAGCTGCGAGGTGATCCTCTCCGGCCCGACCCCTTGGGGGAGTCTTACCTGCCAGTAGGTGAGCGCCCAGGTTTTACTCCCCTTCTTTTGCGGCTCCTCCCACGTACGAATCTCTTCGTGCGGGATCTCGAGTTGATAGAACTGAGCGAGGAGCAACTGCTCAACCACCTTTACCCTTTGGGTGAAGGTGGTTGAAGGGTATCGTATATAATAATAGAACGCAACACCCAGAGCGATCCCCAGTAACAGAGCGACTGTT
>CAYQOD010000234.1:0-3277 GCA_964419065.1 uncultured Thermodesulfobacteriota bacterium
GGGGGTTTTAAGCCCTGGGTACTTTTCCTCCAGCCTCTCCAGTTCCCGCATCAAGGCATCATACTCGGCGTCGGATATCTCAGGATCATCAAGGACGTAGTACCGATAGTTGTGATACTCAAGCTCTCTCCTGAGCCACGCTATCCGCTCCTCGATCTCTCGGGGGACCATAGTTTTTCTCCTGGCAATCGCAGGGCGTTGCGCTAAAAACCATTCTAATTTCACCCATCACCGTTGTCAACTGACCGGCGGAAAGGCAAAATCCGGTGTTGACTTCTCATAACGGTTTGGGCACAATAGCAAAGGAAGTGGATAGGTCCCTGGTGGGCCTCCTGGACTTCAAATCCAGTGGCGGGTGTAGGGCATCCGCGGCGGGTTCGATTCCCGTACACTTCCGCCATTTTCTTCCATACGGGAAAGGAGAACGCTATGTTTGGCCTCGGCATGCCAGAGCTTCTCGTCATCCTCGGTATCGCCATCCTTGTTTTTGGGGCCACCAGACTTCCTGAGATCGGCTCGGGTGTGGGAAAAGCCATCAGGAACTTCAAGAAATCGATCAAGGAATCCCCGGAGATCGACGTAACGCCGAACGAGAACAAGAAGCTAAAGTCAGAGGAAAAATAGGACCGTTTGAATCGGGAGGTCGTCTATCTGGGATTAGGATCAAACCTCGGCGATAAGGTGAGCAATTGTCTGCATGCCTTAGAACGCTTATCCTCATCCGGATACCATCAGGTACGGGCCGTCTCCTCCCTCTATAAGACAGAGCCGATAGGGTACCGAGAACAGGACTGGTTCATCAATTGCGTGGCAGAGGTAATCTTCTCCCTCCCCCCCCGCTCCCTCCTGCAGCTCTTGCAGGGGATCGAAAAGGGGATGGGGAGGGAGAAGAGGTTCCGGTGGGGGCCGCGTATCATCGACCTGGACATCCTCTTCTATGGGACCCGGATCATCAAAGAAGAAGGCCTCACCATCCCTCATCCCCACCTCCATGAGCGGGGCTTCGTCCTGGTCCCCCTGGCTGAGCTGGTCCCTGATCTGCTCCATCCGGTCCTGAAAAAGACCATCAGGGAACTCCTGGTGGAGATAGAAGCAGAAGGCGTGGTCGAGCTCTATGCCCCCCCGCCTAGAAAGGGTGAGGGCCATGCCGATTGAGTTCATCCGGGCGATCAGTGAGGGAAAGAAGCTCTACGGGATACTCCACCTCCCCCGAATCCCTTCACCCCCCTGTGTGATCGCCTCCCATGGCTTGTTCAGCAGTAAGGAGAGCGAAAAACTCGTCGAGATAGGGGAATTCTTCTCCGCCCATGGGATCGCCGTCATCAGGTACGACCATCAGGGCTGCGGTGAGAGCGAGGGAGATATCAGCGAGACGACGACCTCTTCCCGGATCAAGGATCTGGAGGCGATGCTTGCGCTGGCAACGAATCACCCCCTGCTGGGGGAAAGCCTCGGTCTGCTGGGGAGCAGCATGGGGGGTTTCATCTCGATCTTCACGGGGGCTGCGGACTTCCGGATCAAGGCCCTGGCCCTCTGGGCCACCCCCTCCCGCATCGGAGACAAGAGGGAGGTGGAAGACTCAGAGAACCCGTCCCTGCGGGAGGGGTTTTACCGGGACCTGGAACGATACGATGCCAGGCAGGCCATCAAGACGGTGAAAAACTGCCTCATCCTCCACGGGGGGGCAGATGAGCTGGTACCCCTGGCCCAGGCCGAGGAGCTCTATGCTTCGGCCCCACCCCCCAAACACCTGGAGGTATTCCCCGGTGGGGATCACCGATTCACCGATCCCCACCACCGACGCCGCGCCGTCAGGATGAGCCTTGAGTGGTTTCAGCGGTATTTATGAAAATGAAGCAATATGGTACAATGCAAAAAGGAGATGAACACCATGAGATACACAGATAGAGTCATCCTTGACCCAAACATTCTTGTTGGAAAACCGATTATAAAGGGGACACGTATATCTGTAGAGTTCATCCTTGAACTACTCGTCAATAGGTGGACCCATGAGGAAATACTAAAAAATTACCCTCAGCTAACGATGGAAGATATACTCGCCGCCATAGAATATTCACTTGAGGTCATAAAAGAAGAGAAGGTATACAGAGTTGGATAGGTTTCTCGCCAATGAGAATGTGCCGTTTCGTATTGTGTCACGGTTAAGAGACCGAGGGATTAAATTCTATGGAGTAGTTCTCAGTCGTTCTGGGTGCTCTTACACCTTGAAAGGCAAAAACTATTTTCTTTCGGAAGACCATCCTGACATTCATAATGTGGCCCTGCCCATGATCCCGGAGCTGAAGATCACCGACAAGGGGCTGGTGGATGTGACCCGATTCGAGATCGTCCCCCTGTTTGGCGAGGGGTGATCCCCATGCCCTGGAAATTTCGCTCTCCCCGAAACGATCAATGCCGCATCACATTATTGTGTCGTACATTTCTTATGCTAGCTGATCTATGTTTCACTTTAGACTTGACAGATAGGACAATTCTATAAATAATATCAAACAATAGATATGAGCTATGCTTAAACCTCACGTCACTCGTGTTTCTGTCGGCCTTCCGATAGACCTACTTGGGTGCAGAGCGCTGAAGCTGCCCTCGCGAGAACAAAGCGCCCTCAATGAGCAGGGTCACGCCCTGCTGTCTCCACAAGAACCCCTTAGAAACAGTGAGCAAAGGTGTAAAAAGCCTTCATAGCATCAGGCAGTTAGGAAGTTTTCATCTACAACAATAATAATGATGTGGGAGGGTTAATCTGCTTCGGATGGAAGAGAGAGGGACGGGCCCTATGGTATCTCCACAAAACGTGACAATGGCATCTATGGAGAAGGGAGATAAGATGAAAAACCACGATAGGACAACGGAGCAACTCCTAACTGAAGTGAAGGAACTACGCCAGCGGATTGCCTCATTAGAAGCATCGGAGGCTGAGCTCAGGCAATTAGAGGAAAAATATCAAGATCTCATAGAGAAGGAAAAAGATATCATTTACACCCTTGATGATAAGGGAAATGTTACCTTTGCCAGTCCGGCCGTGGAGTCAATTCTAGGTTACCGGCCAGAGGAGGTGATAGATAAGAACTTTATGGTCCTCATCCCTCACGAGCTGCAGGAGAGGACATGGAACGATTTCCAAAATCTCTTAAAAACAGGAGAAATAATTGCCGAGACCGCCTTACTGGACAGAGAGGGGCAACCCCATTATGTGGAGTATAGCTCTACGACCATCAAAAAAGAAGGGGACAGGGTTGTGGGGACACGGGGCATTGTG
>CAYQOD010000235.1:0-3275 GCA_964419065.1 uncultured Thermodesulfobacteriota bacterium
AATATGTTTGGAGACATCATCACCGACCTGGGGGCTATGATCCAGGGGGGCATGGGTATTGCGGCAGGGGCAAACATCAACCCCCAGGGGACCGCCATGTTCGAGCCCATCGGAGGATCAGCACCGAAGTATACCGGCAAGAACGTCATCAACCCCTTGGCGGCCATCTGCGCCTGCCAGATGATGCTCGATCATCTGGGGGAGAAGGAGGGAGCGCGGCGGATCGAGCATGCGGTTATTCAGGTATTGAAGGATCTCGAGAGCCTCTCAGCTGGGGAGATGGGATATGGTACCAGCGAGGTAGGTGATCTGGTAGCTGAGTACGCCGCAAAGGGCTAGGGAGGGGAAATACCCAACTCCTTGATCTTTTTGCGCAGGGTATTTCGATTGATACCCAAAAAGCGGGCAGCGGTCAACTGGACATTGCCCGCTTTCTGCAATGCAGCGGTAATGAGAGTTCGTTCCACCAAGGAGATAATATCGGCCATGAGGCTCCCGTGACTCTCGGTGTGCAGGTCCATGCGTTCGACCGCCGTTTGCAGTTTGCGCCTCAGGATCTCATCCAGAGGTATCTCATCAGCCCATCGCATCAGCACCAAGGCGGGTGAGATAAGAGAGGCGACGGCCTCCAACGGCCTCAGTTCTTCATTTGACGGAGGATGGGATTTGTCAGTCACCAAGACCCCCAAATCGATATCACCCCACCTCAAGGGGGTACATATGAACATGCAGCCTGAACGACGGACCTCGTCACTTATGCCCTGGAGGAGGGGTTCTTCCAAGATATCTGAAATCTGCACCGAACACCCACGGCGGAAGGCCTCACCAATGTTTCCCTGCTCCATCTTGCATCGATTCCCCTTGGCCCCCTGTAAATCCCGTCCATAGATCTCTTCGACGACCACCTCTCCCTTATTCCTTTGCAACATCCCCATAAGGCCATTATTGATGTTGATGGTTTTTTTTAGAAAACCCATAGCGGTCTGGAAGATGGAGCTCGCATTTTTTGCCGAGGCTAAGGACCGGTTAAAATCACGTAACAGGGCAAAAGGGGACATACCGAACCTCTCTCACACCTTAGGGAACTGGTTTTGCAGATGCGTCGTTTTCCGGGAAAAGCGAGACAATCTTATACCGCTGCATTCTATTTTTCAAGGGAAAATTTGCGGATAGCATAACGGTTCTCTCATGTTTCTCAAAATTATTCCCACCCACCTTGAAGTCCGAAATCTGTTTATGCTAGTGTTATGTAATAAGAAACAAGGAAGTGCGAATGGAGTTGATCATCCTGGGCTCAGGGACAGGGATCCCCTCGCTCACCAGAGGTTCACCGGCTGCCCTCGTAACGGCAGGTGACACATCGGTGCTTCTCGACAGCGGATCGGGGACTTTGCAAAGACTTCTGCAGGCAGGGATGACTTATAAGGATGTGGATGATATCCTCTACAGCCATATCCATCCGGATCATGTGGCCGACCTGGTCCCCTTGATATTCGCCTGCAAGTACAAGGAGGAGCCCAGGGAGAAGGACCTTCTCATCCTTGGCGGTAAGGGCTTCCGGGACTACTTCGAGGGATTGCGGTGGGTCTATGGAGGTTGGATAGAGTCTGAGACCTTTCGCATCCATATTCGAGAGGTGGGCGCCGATGACCTGCAGCTTAGGGACCTCCGGATCACCACCCTTACCGTGGAGCACGCGCCTGAGAGCGTTGGATATCGCCTGGAGTCCTCCCAGGGACGAACTCTGGTCTATTCGGGTGATACCGATTACTGTCGCAACATCGTGGAGCTGGCCAGGGGTGCTCATCTCCTCCTCCTTGAGGCATCCTTTCCGGAGGGGAAGAAGGTGGACGGTCACCTCACCCCCTCGCTGGCGGGCCGCATCGCCCATGAGGCGGGCTGTCAGCGGTTGGTCCTCACCCACTTCTATCCCCCCTGTGACCAGGCCGATATACTGGGGGATTGCCAGAGGGTATATCACGGGGAGGTGATCCTGGCCGAGGATATGATGAGGATAACGGTCTAGGTTATCGCTGGTAGATCTTGCCGCAGGATCATGAGACCTGAACCAAGGCCCTGATCAACGTCTTTTAGTGGTTTCAAAATCCCTCCCGACAGTGTCGGGAGGGGCAAGTTAGCTTGTGAATTGCTAGGGGAGAGGATCAGGGTGAGGGGAGGAGCGGAGTCATGAAAGGCACGATGGGGTTACCGGTCCAAGAGCTTGGTGCCATCATGGCGAAAGCAGGCGAAAAGGAGGTCTAGCACCGTCACACGGGCTCAGGGGTGAGGGTCGCCGACGCGGGATTTGATTAACGATTCTGGAAGAGAAAGGGGTGAGGATTCCATGGCGAGGTTCTCTCATATTATAGTTGCTGCTGACTCCCATACGGCAGGAGAACCCACTCGGACCGTCTTGAGCGGTCTGCCGCCTGTCCTGGGAGCCACGATGGCAGAAAAGAAGCAATACATGATGGAATATCTCGACCATTTTCGAACCCTTCTCATGCAAGAGCCCAGAGGACACAGGGACATGGTTGGGGCTATCATCACCCATCCAACCACCGGCCGAGGCCAGTATGGCATCCTATTCATGGACAGTTCTGGGTACCTCGATATGTGCGGCCATGGAACCATTGGTGTTACCATGACCCTCATTGAGATCGGCATGGTTCCATCAAAAGAACCGGAAACCATTGTCGCATTCGATACGCCGGCAGGATTGGTTGAAGGGCGTGCCAAGATCGAGGGGGGCCGGGTGGTTGAGGTGTCCGTGGCCAATGTTTCATCCTTTCTGTATGCCCGGGAGGTGAAAATCGACCTTCCGGGGATTGGGAAGATTACTATCGATGTCTCATTCGGCGGAAATTTCTTTGCCATGACCCCGGCAAAGGCCCTCGGGGTTTCAATTCAGCCGGAAAATATCGAAAAACTCATCCAGTTGGGGATGATGATAAAAGAGGCTGTCAACGAAAAGGTTAGGGTGCAGCATCCCACGGAGAGACACATCACCACGGTTGAACTGACCGAAATTTATGACAGACCTGATCCATCCAGGCCCTTTTCCAGGAACGTGGTGATCTTCGGACAAGGCCAGGTAGATCGATCCCCATGCGGCACCGGGACTTCAGCAGCCATGGCCACGCTTTATGGGAAAGGGGAGCTCTCGCTGAACGAGGAATTTACCAATGAGAGCATCATCGGGACGCATTTCAGGGGGAAACTTACGAGGGAAGTCAAAGTGGGTAAATTCGTCGGAGTCGATCCCATCATTACCG
>CAYQOD010000236.1:0-3263 GCA_964419065.1 uncultured Thermodesulfobacteriota bacterium
GGGAGGGTTCAGCTTGTACTTTTTGCTGTCGGTGATAATGTAAGAGTTATTGTAACGGATCTGGACAAGGTGGGGATACAAAGAGTCACGGTACAGATTAGGGTGACGGGCAGCTATGGTCCTTTTACTGGTACTATGACATTGGTTGAAACTCCTCCACGTTCAGGTAGATTTGAAGGATTACGCCTAGGTGTAGCTTCTGAAGGTGATACATTCTCAGCCACCTATATAGACGAAATCACCGCGGATTGGAGGAGGGATGTACGTCGGTCAGATACGTACGTGGTGCCATGATCGTGCGGGATGAGGAAATTGAGTGATCTAATCCTGAGAAATTTCCCATGGTGGGGCACCACCCACGAATCCCGCCCCGCCAAGGGCGGGGGCGGGAAAAATCCCCTCTTGCCCCCCTTTAACAAAGGGGGGATGGGGGGATTTGAGACCTATTTACTGAGTATTGATTATGCAACAAGCATGAAGAGGAAAAGATGGACGTGAGAAAGGCGTTGTACCGTTTTGGCATGGTAGCTATCGTCGTATTCTCATCCTTGTCCCTGGCCTGGGGTGCTGCACTCGAACCGACCATCACCTCGGCCATAATCGGCAAGAAGGAGCTCAAAGGGGCGACCGGGGTGACGATTATCAAGGGTGATCTCACCAGGAAGGGAGAGATTCTCATTGTAGGAAAAGCCGATGGAGGCGGATCCCGGGTAGAAAAGGTAGAGGCCTCCCTGGATGGCGGTGCTACGTGGAAGAAGGCGACAGGACACGAGGAGTGGCGGTACCGGTTTACCCCTGTTTCTCACAGGACCTACACTGTGACCTTCCGGGCCACCAACGCTGCTGGTGCCGTCTCCGACCCAAGATCTTTCGGGGTTGTACAGCTCACCTATTTCCCCATCACCTTGTGGGAACTGATCCAACAGCGCGCCGATGAACTGGCCAAGGCCTATATGTCCAGGGATCTGGAACGGTATATGGGTTTGATTTCGAAAGACTATTATAATTACCCCCGCGGTTGGCACCAACTGCGCAGGACCATCGATAACGACTTCACGTCCCTCAACAACATCACCTTGCGATTTACCGTGGATCAGGTCTTTGAATTGGAGGGGGTGATTATGGCCGATATCCACTGGAGGCTCACCTATGCCGGCCTCAACAGACCTGAGGAGGGGTACGTAGCGATCCAGTTCGACTCGGCCGATCAACTGAAGATCTTGGTCCAGGAAAAGGACCGCTACTTCGGAGCGGCGTCCCAAAGGAGACCGTAACCTTCTCTCACAAGAGTCGGTGTGAAGAATGACAGATACTGTTGCAGGCCTTAATCCTCTTTGCTCCGTTTGGGGATTGAGGCTTTGTATTGCGGGGAGACGTACTGAGAGCACCCCGATACATACAGGGACAAGGTGTGGGGAACCCTCAAAGGTTGAGGACAACAATAGCTCTGTTTGAACCTTTCTCGCTATCTAGGGACTTATCTAGTAAGTAAGAATGCATAAATCATCGTCCGATGACGGAAGGCTATTAGAGCAGGTAGCGGCTGGTGATCACCGAGCCTTCCGTGAGATCTATGACCGATATTATAGGAGACTCTACCTCTATTCATATCGAATGCTCGGAGAGCGAGAGGGGGCCAACGAGGTGGCCAATGAGACTATGCTGGAGATCTGGAGGGGGGCCAAACGGTTCAGGGGTGAATCAAAACCCTCCACCTGGATGTTCGGCATCGCCGCTAACAAGGTCCGCAAGGCGATCAAGAAGAGGCCTCCTCCTCAGGAGGGATTAGAGACCGTGGAGGCTAGGGCCGACGAGAGGGAGACCCAAGATGGCGAGACCTATCGCTCTGAGCTGAGAGAGAAGATGCGGATGGCAATCAGCAAATTAAGCCCTGAACACCGCGAGGTGCTCGACCTCACCTACTATCAGGGTCTCTCCGTCAAGGAGATAGCCGACATTACGGATTGCCCCCCCAACACGGTGAAGACCAGGATGTTCTATGCCCGCAAGAGGATGGGGGCTATCCTACAGGAGATGGGCATAGGAGGGGAGATATGAAATCGAAAGACCATACGGAAGGTTTGTGTCCTGAGGGGATAGATCTGCTCCTGCCCTGGTACCTCAACCATACCCTGGAAAAGGGGGAGGAAGAAACGGTGCACAACCACCTCCTGAGCTGTCCCATCTGTCAGCAGGAATTGGAGGTGATCGAGAGGGAACGGGAGCTCTACCGATCGTTGGCCGAAGAGGTCCCTGTCCTCCATACCTTTCCCCTGCTGATGGAGAAAATCGAAAAACAGGAAGGGGTGGGGATATGGCAGCGGATCACCGCCCTCATCCCCAGACCGCAACCTGCCCTTGCCACCGCCCTGATCGTCGCCCAGTTCGTCGTGATCGTAGCTCTCGTAGGTCTCCTCGCCATAAACCCCTGGGGGGCAGGGGAGAAGATCTACCGGACCCTCTCCGGGCCGACGGCCGTTACAGGAGAGGGGCCACGATTGCTGATCTTGTTTCAGGATGGAGTACCGGAAAAGACCGTGCGGGAGGTCATCTTGGAAATAGACGGGACCATCGTCAGAGGACCAACCCCCCTGGGGATCTATACCGTGGAGCTGAGATCAGAGATGACCCCGGAAAAACTCCAATGGGTCATCTCCTCCCTGCGGCAGAGGGAGGACATCATCAGGTTTGTGGAGGTGGAAGGGGGGTAAGATGCGCAGGTCTCTCCTGCTGGCCCTCTTCACAGCCCTCGTTATCACCCTTCCCGTAAGCGCTCACGGAGTCGGGATGGTGATTGCCCCTTCTCCCCCTGACGTAGTGATCGAGAGTGCTACCGTCTCACCCTTGCCGGCACGGCCAGGCCAGACAGCAACCATTACCCTCCAGATCGCCAACCAGGGTCAATTACCCATTACCAAGGAGATAGTGGTTAGCGGAGAGACAGGGACAGAGACGTGCTTTGAGGCAAAAAGGGTTTCCGGGCCGCTGCCAGCAGGAAAGAAGATCTCTGTTGTCCTCCACTATCCTGTGTCGAGGGATGCCAAGAGAAGGGTCTTCTTCCTCTTCACCGTCTCCTCTGCAGAAGAACCCATCGAAAATAGAGGAAATAATCAGTTCCGTACCACTCTCACCATCCTCCCGTCAGTCGGAACGGCCACGGATACCGTCGGGCAACGGGGACCAGATTGGATCGTACAGGAGATCATTCCCGTCCAAGTGACTACCACCAGGGGTGATGAGATCACCTTTGATATCAGCCTAAT
>CAYQOD010000237.1:0-3210 GCA_964419065.1 uncultured Thermodesulfobacteriota bacterium
GAGATCACGAATCGTGTGACGAAGGGTGAGAGGGTTGCCCTTGAGGGTCTGCGTCGGCATAAGGATGGAAGATTGGTTGATGTATCCGCTTTTATCTCCCCTATCATAATTAACAATGAGCAGGTGGCGGTCTATGCCATCTATCGCGACATCACCGAGCGCAAGCAGGCGGAGGAGGCGCGAAAAAAGAGCGAAGAGATCGCACGCACCCTCTTCAGTATATCCAATGCCGTCAACACTACCGACAACCTAGATGAGCTCTATCGATCTATCCATCAATCCCTGGGCAAGGTCATCGATGCAACCAATTTTTACATCGCCCTGTACGACAAGGAACGAGATTCCCTGACCTTTCCCTATCACGTGGATGAGTTCGATCATGGAGAAGGGAATTTTGCTGAAGTAACCAATGCCAGTAACTCGGGCTCCCTCACTATGAAGGTCATTAAGACCGGGCAGTCGGTCTTGATGAAGCAACAAGAGACCGAAGCATGGGAAAGAAAACAAGGAAGAAGGGCGAAGGGCACTCCATCCGAGCTCTGGCTCGGGGTCCCGTTGAAGGTGCGGGATGAGGTCATTGGGGCTATGGTCGTTCAGAGTTATACCGAACCCGACCGTTACAGCGAGGGAGATGTTGAGATATTGAACTCCGTCTCAGAGCAGGTGGCTTTGGCCATCGATCGTAAGCGGGCCGAAGAGGCGCTGCAGAGGGCCCACGACGAACTGGAAGGGCGGGTGAAGGAGCGGACGGCAGAGCTTGCAAAGACCAACAAAGAATTGCAGGCAGAGATCGCTGAGCGCAGACGGGCGGAGGAGGCATTGAAGGTTGAGAAGATTTATTTTGAACAGCTCTTCGAGAACGCGCAGGAGGCGATCGTCATGGCCGATAATGACGCCAGGGTTCTCCGTCTTAATAGTGAATTCACCCGTTTATTCGGATACACGAATGACGAAGCACGCGGGAAATTCATATACGATCTAATTACCCCCCAAGAAGTCCTCGAAGAGGCCAAGGCGACCACGAAACGCGTGGCAGGGGGAGAGAGGGTCGCCTTTGAAAGTATACGTCATCATAAGGATGGCAGGCTGATCAATGTGTCATTCCTTGCGTCGCCGATCATCATCGGAGATGAGCAGGTAGCGGTCTATGCCATCTATCGCGATATCACCGAACGCAAACGGGCGGAACAGGCATTGCGAGAGAGTGAAAAGAGGTACCGCACACTCTTCGAGGACTCTCGAGAGGCGATCTATATTACTACCCGTGAGGGCACTATGGTTGAAGCCAATCAAGCGTATATTGACCTCTTCGGCTATACCAGAGAAGAGGTGATAGGGCTTGACGTCCGAGAGGTCTATGTCAACCCTGACGACCGATTGAGGTTTCAGCAGTTAGCTGAGCGCGACGGATTTGTTCGGGACTTTGAGGTGAAGCTTCGGAAGAAGGATGGGGTGGTGATGGAGTGCCTGCTTACCTCGGCTGTGCGGCGCGACAGTGACGGAAACATTATCGGATATCAGGGTATCATCCGAGACATCACCGAGCGCAAGCGCGCTGAGGAATTATTGCAGCGGGAGAGGGAAACCTTTTTCTCCATCCTCCATGAAGCCCCCTATGGGGTGGCATTGGTCGACAAGGATGGGAGGTATCTCTACATCAACCCTGAGTTCACCAACATCACCGGTTATACCCTGGAGGATATCCCTACCGGAAGGTATTGGTTTCGCAAGGCCTATCCAGACCCCGCATACCGGCATGAGGCCATGGAGACGTGGAGGAATGATTTTGTCCAAGGGGGTGGTATCAATAGGGTTTTCAGCGTCGTGTGCAAGGATGGTACGGTGAAGGAGATAGAGTTCAGGTTGACCTTGCTGGAAGAAGGGAGGGTCCTTGTGATGTCATCAGATGTCACCGAGCGCAAGCGGGTGGAGGAGGAACTCGCCTATATGGCGACCCATGACCTCCTGACTGGTCTGCCCAATCGGGTGCTGTTCAATGAGCGTCTCGGCCTAGCACTGATCCAGGCGCGCCGTCACCGGCACAAGCTGGCCGTGATGTTGCTCGACCTGGATCGATTCAAGGAGATCAATGATACGCTGGGTCACGGTGTGGGAGATCAGTTGTTACGAATGGTTGGCGAGCGGCTGAGGGGACTTCTGCGAAAGAGCGATACCGTCGCCCGTATGGGTGGTGATGAATTTCTATTTCTACTACCGGAGATAACACAAGTGGACGATTCGGCCGAGGTCGCCCACAAAACCCTTGAGGCCATTCAAGAACCGTTTGTGGTGGAGGGGCGTGAACTCCATACCACCGCCAGCATCGGGATTGTCATCTATCCCGATGATGGTGAAGATATTAGTACCCTCATGAAGAATGCAGATATCGCCATGTATCACGCTAAACAACGGGGCAGAAATAGCTATCAACGCTACACCCCGGCCCTGAGCCCAGAGTCAGAGGAGTGAATCGTGTTACCATTAGGTGACAAAAAACGTCGCTTTTATGGATAATAAGCGTACTCCTCTCTACAGTTCTCCCCCCTATTTCCATAACTATTTAATCTATAAAGCTTTTTCCAAAAAAAGAAACCTCTCAAATTTGGCACATAATATGCTTAATTAAGGCAGGGGAGATTCTGTATGCCCCCCATAATATCGATTACAATGGATCAAAAGGAGAGATTGATTGTGAAAGAAAGTATGGTAGCCGCTGCTAGAAAGTCAAAAAAACAGGCCCGAGACCGCGTAAGGAACACCTCCGTATCAAGGCGAACGAACCCGGCCTTAACGAAGGAATACCAGACCGTCTTTGAGAACACCGGCAAGGCGATGGTGATCGTCGAGGAGGATACGACGATCTCTTTGGCCAACGAGGAGTTTGAGCGGCTCAGCGGTTACACGAAAAGGGAAATAGAGGAGAAGAAGAGTTGGACCGAGTTTGTATGTAAGGAGGATATGGGCAGGATACGGGAATATCATCGACTGCGCAGGACAGATCCCATGCTGGCGCCGAGGAGTTTTGAGTTCCGGTTCATTGATAGGGGGGGGCGGATCAAGAACATCCTGCTGACCATCGGAAAAGTTTCCGGGACGGAAAAGAGTATGGCCTCCTTAGTGGACATCACCGACCGCAAGCGAACGGAACAGGAACAGCGAGAGAGTGATGAGCGATACCGCGCCCTCTTCGAGGGTTCCAGGGACGCCATC
>CAYQOD010000238.1:0-3202 GCA_964419065.1 uncultured Thermodesulfobacteriota bacterium
CTACGAAGAGGCTATGCGCTGTGGAATGTTTTATGTAAATCATCGCTGGTTAGGAGGTACACTCACTAATTTCCAGACAATAAAGAAGAGCATCGATAAACTCAAGGAATTGGAGAAATTGGAGGAGAAGGAGAAGTTGCAGCTCCTTCCCAAAAAAGAAGTCCTTAGGTTGCAGAAAAAGGGGGCGAAGCTCAGTAAATATTTGAGCGGGATCAAGGATATGGGACGATTCCCCGGCGCCCTTTTCATCGTCGACCCCAAGCGGGAGAAGATCGCGGTGAGCGAGGCGAGAAAATTGGGGGTCCCCACAGTTGCCATCGTGGACACCAATTGTGATCCTGATGAGGTAGACTATGTGATCCCGGGAAATGACGACGCCATTCGAGCCATTCGCCTCTTCGCCTCTAAGATCGCTGATGCAGTGATTGAGGGGAAGAGGATGCGTGAGGAGGAGCTTCAAGGTGAGATGGAGGGAGGGCCCCACATGGAGGTCGCCCCTGATG
Organism: uncultured Thermodesulfobacteriota bacterium; assembly: GCA_964419065.1. GTDB lineage: Bacteria > Desulfobacterota > B13-G15 > B13-G15 > RBG-16-54-18 > CAYQOD01. The sequence goes on from CAYQOD010000238.1 coordinate 504, forward strand.
AAGTAGTCGAGGTGAAAGCGGGTGAAGAGGGGGAGGAGCGCGGAGCAGGAGAAGGGGTGAAAGAGAGCGAAGAAGACGACCATCAGTACTATGAGGAGGAGAGTTAGATCAGCGAGCAGGGACGAGGAGGCCGGCAGAGATGGAGATATCCACTGCTACGATTAAGGAATTGAGGCAGAGGACAGGGGCTGGTGTTATGGACTGCAAGACGGCCCTCGTGGAGTCTGCGGGAGACATAGATGGGGCGATTGACTTCCTGCGCAAAAAGGGGTTGGCCAAGGCAGCGAAGAAGGCGGATCGAACGGCAGCCGATGGTCTGGTTGGCTCTTACATCCACGCTGGGGGCAAGATAGGGGTATTGGTAGATGTGAACTGTGAGACAGATTTTGTTGCTAAGACAGAGGTATTTCAGAACCTGGTGAAAGAGCTTGCAATGCACATTGCCGCTATGAGCCCTATTTATGTCAACCGAGAAGACGTTTCCACGGAGGTCGTCGAGAAGGAGAAGGAGATCTTGCGGGCTGAGGCAGCAGAGTCCGGCAAACCGGACAATGTGGTTGAGAAGATCGTAGAGGGGAGATTGGAGAAGTTCTTCGCAGAGAATTGCTTGATGGAACAGACCTATATGAGAGATCCTGAGACAACTATCAAAGACCTTATCTACGATGCCATCAGCACGTTGGGTGAGAATATCATCGTACGACGCTTCATCCGGTATCAAGTTGGAGAGGCCCCCTAGAGAACGATCTATCCCGTATAACTCTGATCATTCCATAGAATGGAAACGAGACCACACTATAAGCGGATATTGATTAAGCTGAGTGGTGAAGTGATGACGGGAGAGGTGGGGGCGGGAATAGACCCCAGGACCGTTCGGTCGTTGGCCGAGGAGATCAAGGAGTTGGCGGGCTTAGGGATAGAGATGGCCTTGGTGGTTGGTGGTGGCAACCTCATCCGAGGGGTGCGGGCCGCTGAGTATGGCATAGAACGGGTGACCGCGGATCACGTGGGGATGTTGACAACCATTATCAACGGTTTGGCCTTGCGGGACGTGTTGGAGGAGATCGGAGTACCAACCTCTCTGCAGTCGGCCCTGCCCGTCGGTGAGGTTGTGATGTCGTTTGTACGCTCCCATGCCCTCAGCGACTTAAAGGCGAGAAAAGTAGTTATCTTCGTGGGGGGGATCGGCAGCCCCTTCTTCACGACGGACACAACGGCTTCCGTGCGGGCCCTGGAGATAGGGGCGGAGGTCATCCTCAAGGCCACGAAGGTGGATGGTGTCTATGATTCTGATCCGTTAGAAAACCCTGCAGCGGTGAAATTCGATCACATCTCATACCAGGAGGTATTGCAGCGGCGGTTAGGGGTGATGGATTCCACCGCCATCTCGCTCTGCATGGACAATCAACTCCCCGTGGTGGTCTTCAACATTGGGGTTAAGGGCACTATGAGGAGGATAATTCTTGGTGAGAAAGAAGGTACGATGATCGGGTAGGTGATCCTTGGAGCCTCAAGCCATCAGAGAATGTGAAACGAAGATGGAAAAGACCCTCTCCTCCTTGGAGCGGGAACTGGGAAAGGTGCGCACCGGCAGGGCATCCTTGGCCCTTTTGGACGATATTAGGGTGGACTATTACGGGAGCGCTACACCCCTCAATCAGGTAGCCACCCTTTCGGTACCAGAGAGTCGACTCATCGTCATTCAACCGTGGGATACCTCCCTCATCAATCAGATAGAACGGGCGATCTTAAAGTCTGAATTGGGCATGACCCCGGTAAATGATGGAAAGGTCATTCGGATCACTGTCCCCCGGTTGACGGAGGAGCGCAGAAAAGAGTTGGTGAAGTTAGTCAAAAAGATGGGTGAGACCAGCAAGATCGGGGCACGTAACATCAGGAGAGAGGTCATTGAACGGTTACGCACGATGGAGAAGGAGAAGGAGATCTCCGAAGATGAATTACACCAATGGCAGACCCGCGTGCAAAAGATAACGGATACGTTTATCGATAAGATCGATGAGTTGATTGAGGCAAAAGAGAGAGAAATAATGGAGATCTAAAGACTAAGGAGGTGATAGCGGTGCCATATGAGATCAATGATGAGTGCGTGGCGTGTGGAACCTGTGCCGAGGAGTGCCCAGCAGATGCCATAGAGGAAGGCGAGGATAAATATGTTATCAATCAGGATGAATGTACTGAGTGTGGAACCTGCATGGAGGTCTGTCCAGTAGATGCAGTTGTTGAAGTATAGTGGTAAGCAAGGAGGGAGCAGAGGGATTTCTGCTCCCTCACCCCCCCTTACTATTGCTATTATAGATCATTTTCCATGAGTACCTTCGCGGTCTGTTCCATTGCAAAGCCCCAGGACTTGTGTTACATTTATTCAGAACGTAAATCTTCAGTAATCTCCTCTCGCGCCTCCGTCCCGAACTCCCCGGCCTCGCCGAGGCGGAGCCGAGGGCGGGCGGGACGAGAGCGGGGCAGCGTGAGAGGGAGGTACATCAATGTTCATCGTTCGAGAGTGATGAGGCCGTCGCTGATGGAGATGCTTGATCCGGAAAAGTTGCCCCACCATATAGCCATCATTATGGATGGTAATGGTCGTTGGGCACAAAATAAACGTCTCTCCAGGGTTAAGGGGCACCAGAAGGGGATCGAGACGGTCGGCGGCGTCGTAGTCAAAGGTCGTCGTATGGCCG
>CAYQOD010000239.1:0-3157 GCA_964419065.1 uncultured Thermodesulfobacteriota bacterium
GACAACTTTATCCTTATCCCGCCTCTCTACCACACCGGTGCCAAGATGCACTGGTTCGGGAGTTTCATTGTCGGGGGACGCGCGGTAATCTTAAAAGGAGTAGCCCCTGAGTATGTACTGGAGGCCGTCAGCGAGGAAATGGGGACCATCGTCTGGTTGCTGGTGCCCTGGGCCCAGGACATCCTCCTGAAGTTTGACAGTGGCGAGCTGAAACCGAACAATTATCACCTCAATCAGTGGCGTCTCATGCATATCGGTGCTCAGCCGGTTCCTCCTTCTCTTGTGCGACATTGGAAAGAGTACTTTCCGAACATGGCCTATGATACGAATTACGGTCTGAGCGAGAGCACCGGACCTGGGTGCGTCCACCTCGGTATCGAGAACGAACACAAGGTAGGCGCCATTGGTCTGCCCGGCTTTAACTGGGAAACGCAAGTCGTAGACCCTGACGGTAATCCCGTGCCACAAGGGGGGGTCGGCGAATTGACGGTCAGGGGTGATGGGGTGATGAGGGAGTACTATAAAAACTCCGAGGCGACAGCGAAAACGCTCAAGACCGGCTGGTTGTATACCGGTGATATCGCCCGAATGGACGAGGACGGGTTCATCTACCTTGTCGACCGAGCCAAGGACGTCATTATCACCGGTGGAGAAAACGTTTTTCCGGTTGAGATAGAGGACTTCTTGCACACCCATCCCAAGATCAAGGATATCGCCGCCATCGGCTATCCTGACGAGCGTCTCGGCGAAATCGTGACCGTGGTGGTGGAAGCCAAACCTGGCCTGACCATAACCGAAGAGGAGGTCCTCCAGTTCTGTGAAGCGCTGCCCAGGTACAAGCGGCCGAAAAAGGTCTTTTTCGGAGACGTCCCGCGTAATCCCACGGGCAAGATCGAAAAACCGAAACTGAGGAAGAAGTATATCGGCATCGAAGAGGCGTTCAAGGTTTAGCGCAATAGAGAGGGTAATGAGGAGATGAAGACCGCACCATGAGTGGAACGTAGCAAGAATAGCAAAGACAGAAAGCACACTTCCTTAAAAAGGTCCGCCGTAGAGCGGGCCTTTTCTCTCTTCCACGGGTTGTGGGAACACAAGGCCATAGTAATGAGGGGCAAGGAGTATCCGGGGGTACGTTAATCAACGTCATCCTGAAATTCCCCCCTTTTCAAAGGGGTATGTTTGTGATAAGTAACAGAAAAGAGAGGACTTTTGAGCCAAAAGGACTGTTCCTGGGCATGGGGAAAGTCATCAGCATCGCCAATCAGAAGGGAGGGGTGGGCAAGACGACCACAGCGGTGAACCTCTCCGCTTCTTTGGCCGTAGCCGAAATAAAGACACTCTTAGTCGATGCCGATCCTCAGGGGAATTCCTCCAGCGGGGTGGGATATAACAAGGAAGACATCAAGGAGAACCTCTATCATGCTATGATAGGGGAGGTGAGCATCAGGGAGGTCATTAAAGATACTGAGATCCCTCACCTGAAGATAATCACGGCTAACACTGACCTTATCGGAGCGGAGATCGAATTGATCAACGAGATCGCCAGGGAAAAGAGATTGAAGAAGGTACTGCAAGAGGTGACATCTGAGTACGACTTTATATTCATCGACTGCCCTCCTTCCTTGGGACTCCTTACGGTCAATTCGTTGACCGCGGCTCACTCTGTCCTCATCCCCCTGCAGTGTGAATACTACGCCATGGAGGGGTTGACCCAGCTGTTAAAGACCATCAGGCTGGTCAAGGAAAACCTCAATCCCGATCTACAGATTGAGGGGATACTGCTCACCATGTACGATTTGCGGAACAACCTTTCCCAGCAGGTGGCCGAAGAGGTGAAGACCCACTTCAAGGGGAGGGTTTTCTCTGCCATCATCCCGAGAAATGTCAGGTTGAGTGAGGCACCCAGCTTCGGGAAACCGTGCATCCTCTACGATGCCCAATCCAGAGGGGCGCAGAGCTACATAGAACTGGCCAGAGAGATCCTCGCCAACGGGAGAGGGAAGCGTGGCTAAGCGAGCTGCCTTAGGTAAGGGATTGGGGGCTCTGTTCCCTGAAATGGAGAAGGGGGACCGGGGAAACATCATCCTCTGTGACACCAATGATCTCCATCCCAACCCCTGGCAACCGAGGAGGTCATTCTCTGATGAGGCTATGGAGGAACTCGCCCAGTCTCTACGGGAAAAGGGGATCTTGCAGCCCATCGTGGCGCGTAAAAAGGGAGAAGACTATGAGATCATCATAGGAGAGAGGAGGTGGCGGGCGGCCCAAAGGGCGGGTCTCAAAAAGGTCCCCATTATCATAAGAGAGGCCACCGATCAGGAGGTCATCGAGTTGGCCTTGATAGAAAATCTTCAGCGTGAAGACCTCAACCCTCTTGAGGAGGCAGAGGCGTATCAGCGACTGATCAGAGAATTCGCATACACCCAAGAGGCCTTAGCTCAACGGATCGGCAAGGACAGGTCCTCCGTAGCCAACACCCTGCGTTTGCTGAAGCTTCCCGACGAGGTCAAAGAGAGTCTGGGAAGGAACGAGATCAGCATGGGGCATGCCCGGGCCCTGCTGACCTTGCGAGACGAACGGGACCAGATCGCCTTTTGTCGAAAGGTCGCAAAGAGGGGGCTCTCGGTTCGTGAGACGGAAGAGGGGGTGAGGCGTCTCCTCGAGAATAAGACGAAAGAACCTGCGGCAGACGTAGTAACTCCGGAGATAGAATCGCTCCGGGAGGAATTACGCCATCACTTCAAGACCCAAGTGAGGATCAGGATGAGGGGGAAGAGAGGGGCCATTGAGATCGAGTTCTACTCCCTGGACGATCTGGAGAGGATCTTGGAGGTCATACGAGGAATGTAGGCTATCACCCTAAATCTACGCGAGAGGAGAATGCACATGCGGAAAAAGGAAGGGAAGGAAATGGATTCACTGGAGCGAGAGGAGGTAAATGCATTCTTGGGCAATGAGACCTCCTTCGAGGGCAAACTGAACTATAGTGGGGCGGTGAGGCTGGATGGTCGTTTTAAAGGCGAGATTCACAGCGAGGATGTATTGATCGTGGGGGAAACGGCAAAGATCGAAGGAGAGATCCGCGTGGGAATCGCCATCATACAGGGAGAGGTAATAGGCAATATCACCACCAAGGAAAAGGTGGAGCTCCGCCATC
>CAYQOD010000240.1:0-3156 GCA_964419065.1 uncultured Thermodesulfobacteriota bacterium
AGGACGGCCGATGACCAAAAAATCTGCCCCTGCCTTTATCGCCTCCTTGGGTGTCATCACCCGGGCCTGATCATGCCGCGGACCATGGCGCGGTCTCACCCCCGGAGTAACAATCACCAGGTCCTCTCCACAGCGTTCACGCAGGGGGCTTATTTCCTGAGGGGATGCGATCACCCCATCCAGTCCGGCCCGTTGGGCCAAGGTGGCGAGGTGAACGACCTCCTCTTCCATGGATCGCGTAATACCCAGCTCTCTGAGATCTGTTTCTCGAAGGCTGGTCAACACAGTCACACCTACTATGGTGGGGTATGGCAGGCCTTCCTTTTGGGCCGCTTCCCTGGACGCCTCGGCTGCCCTGCGCATCATCTCCACCCCGCCCGAGGTATGGAGGTTAAACATGGCCACACCTAACCGCGTCGCCATGGCAGAGGCCTTGGCCACCGTCGCGGGAATATCGTGATACTTTAGATCCAGAAAGACCTTTCCCCCCCTCTCCTGAACCAGCTCGACGACCTGCGGTCCCATCCAAGTGAAGAGTTCTTTCCCGATCTTGAAGCCCCACACCAAGTCATGGAGCCCTTCGACGAGGCGTTGGGCTTCATCCCTCGTCCCCACATCGAGGGCAAAAATGATGGGGTTGGCCTCCGGACGTATCACCTGCCCTTTCATCTGGCTACCTTCCATACCCCAGCTTCCGGGATATCTCTCTGGAGGCCTCAATGACCGCGGGGATGACCTCATCCTCTACCACCTCATTAGTGAGCCGAAAGGTCGGGCCTGCGACTGATATCCCTGCCACTACCTGCTGCGTATGGTCCCACACGGGTGCCCCCACGCACTTTAATCCACGCTCATACTCTTCATCGTCGACGGCATATCCCTTCTCCCCAATCTCCTTGAGATGCCAGAGGAATTCATCCCTTCCCGTGATGGTATTATCGGTAAATTTCTTCATCTCATCCCACGCGATGATTTTGTCTATCTCAGATTCAGATTGGAAGGCTATCTGGGCCTTGCCGATGGCCGAACAATAGATGGGAATCCCCCATCCGATCCGCGGGGTCACCCGTACTATTTGCTCTGTTTCCACGACATCCACATAGATCACAGAGTTTCGGCGAATGACCCCCAATCCTGCACTCTCATTACACCTCTCCGCCAGTGCTTCGAGAACGGGCCGTACCTGATCCACCAGGTCTATCTGGCGTAGGTATGTCCGTCCCAACTCAAGGCCCTTGGGCCCGAGGCGATAGTCCTCTGTCTTCTTATTTTGTTCTACGTATCCCCTCATCTCTAAGGTGGCCAATAGGCGAAAGACATTGTTTTTGTGTAACTTCAATCTCCTGCTCAATTCGGTAACCCCCAACTCCCTCACATCACCACTGAATGCCTCCAAGAGGTTCAAGGCATTTGTCACCGACTTGATAGTATAGCTCGACTTTTCCCTCTTAACCATCCTTACCCTCCTATAACAACTTTATCATAAATATAAAAAGTTTTTTCTTTATGTCAAGAACGACAGGCCCTCCTGCGGGTTATCTTTCCCCTCTGTGCGAAAAGAAAACGGATAGTATATTGACAAAGCTTTATCGCTGAGGAAGTCAACGGCCATCCCGTGAACGGGATGGCTTGAGGGGCGAGGGGAGGCTCATTGTGTCATCAACAATCAGACATCACCATTTTCGAAAGCCTTGACGAAGACCTCTACCACGTAAGGATCAAATTGGGTTCCGGCATTCCGCTTTATCTCCTCAAGGGCCTCCTCCCTGCTCATACCCTTTTGGTAGGGTCGATCAGTGACCATGGCATCGAAGGTGTCGGCGACAGCGATAATCCGCGCTATATAGGGGATATCATCGCCTTTTAACCCTGCAGGATATCCGCAACCGTCATAATACTCGTGGTGATATTGTATCCCTGGAATAATGGAGCTCAGTTGTTTGATATGCGTCAATATCTCCGCTCCTAAGCTGGGATGTTCCTTCATGTAGTCGAACTCCTCCTCAGTAAGTACCTCCTCCTTATTGAGGATGTGGTCCTTGATCCCCACTTTACCGACATCATGTAATATAGCAGCCAACATGAGCTGTCTCTTTTCTTCGGAGGGCAAGCGCAGGTATTCGGACATCGCCATACAGATCTCCAAAACCCTCTGTGTATGCCCTCCGGTATAGTCGTCCCGCTTCTCAATGGCTCCTGAGAGGGCTTTGACCAGCTGCAAGGACATCTCATTCAACTCTTCATATAATCGAGCATTGTCCAAGGCGATGGCGATCTGATCGGCTAAGGACTGAAAGAGTCCAGCATCATCGCGGGTGAACTCCCCCTCCCTCTTATTTATCCCCTGAATGACCCCTATGATCTCTTGTTTGGCCTTCAAGGGGACACAGATGAGGTTGTGGGTGACGAAATCAGCAGCCTCATCCACCTCCTTGAAAAAGCGGGGATCCTTGCTCGCCTCTGGGACGATGAGCGGTTCGCCATGCTGTGCTACCCACCCAGCAATCCCCTCCCCCATTTTGAGGTGAAACCTCTTTACGATCTTGCCTTTTTTCCCTAAAGCCACCTCAAAGTAGAGCTGTCCTTCTTCATCTTTTAACAGGAGAGAGCTCGTCTCACAATTAAGAAGCACCGTCGCAGCCTCCGTGGCCTTTCTCTTCACATATTCAAAGTTAAGGGAAGAATTGAGCAGCCTACTGAGCCTGGCGAGAGTCTCTAATTGAGCACACCGTTTCTTGGCGTTTCCAAACACGACCTCAAGTTCTGTAACAGCCTGCTCCTTCTCTTGATCGATCACCTTTGCCCCTTTCATCCTCAATCACCCTCTTTTTTACCTATATTCAGGCTGGGGAAAGTGAGTACCAATTAAGGGATTGTCTTTACAGATTCCCCCAATCTGTATGTGGCGCTGAAGGATCAAAAAGTTCAAAAGGATCCTCGTTCAATGTGGTCCACTGATCCCTTGAACTTCTCTGCGCTCACCCTCCGCTTACCTCCTCGAAGACGATTTTATCCTGGGAGAGGGCCAAGAGCTTCGGGGTAGCCTTCAGGACCTTTTGTTCGCCGAAGATGTTTTCAAGACGCCACATCTCCCCCTCAGGCTCTATGAGGTATACCGACTCTAAGAGCAGTTCTTCCTCGCCATCTTTTTCCAGA
>CAYQOD010000241.1:0-3127 GCA_964419065.1 uncultured Thermodesulfobacteriota bacterium
GGATCATCGGGAGACTCGGTGGGATTGGTGCTAGGCCCGAGCGCATCGGTATGGTGCCATGGACGCGATCCTCTCCATCGATACGACCAAGGGAAACAGGATCATCAATTACAGGGGAATAACCATCACACCCACCGTGAAGGAAGGTTATATCCTCAGAATCAGTGAGGATCTGCTGGATATCCTCGCCTGGACAACCGGGGAACTCCCACGAGTTACCCCGATAACGACCCAGGACATCACCCCATACGGGAATGGACTGCACCATATCAACAGCATCATGCAACCATGTACGGCGACCCCTTCCCCGGTTGTTGGGGTAGCAATAACCGCAGAGACCGCGGTACCAGGATGCGGCACCGGCGCAAGCCATGAAGTCGACATCGAAAAAGCGGGGAGATTCTGTCTTGAAGTTGGAAAGGCATTCACGGAGAAAAAGTGCACGTTTTACGATGAAGAAGAATTTAAAAGGATCGTCAAGCTCTATGGACCGATGCATGTCCTCCAGACACTGGGAAAGATGTAAATGGAAGTGCAGATCTCACTGACGGTGAGCGAGTCAAAGAGACTCATTGCGAAAGCGGTAGCCACTCTGCCTGAAGTAAGGGCGGCTTTTAAGACGGGCAAAATTATCCTCAAGGGGGGAACAACCGTTTCTGCTATCTGTGAGGAGTTGATCGGTATGCCGTTGCGGATCTCTGGAAGGATTTCAAAGAGAGGGACCGTTTGCGCCAAAAACTCATCGAAAGAACACCCCCACTCCATCCTGATTGAAAAAGGGAAGGCGAAGAATATCGACGATGAGATCATAGAAGTGGCCCAAGGATTGAGCAGGCGAGATGTGGTAATTATCAGTGGGAATGCCTTGGATATGCACGGAAATGTTGCGATGATGGCGGGAGCTCCCGCCGGTGGAAATCCCGGGATTGCCGTCTCTGGTATGCTGACCGAGGGAGCACGTGTCATCATACCGATAGGGTTGGAAAAACTCATTCCCGGATCCATCCAGGAGATAATTCAGGCCGCTGGAAGGGATAAGGACGTATCCTACGGGATGGCGGTCGGTTTGATTCCACTGGTCGGGAAGGTTATCACGGAAAAAGATGCGGCAGAGATCTTCTCCCACGCTCAATGTACGGTGATCGGAAGGGGAGGTATATGCGGTGCTGAAGGATCAACAGTCATGGTCCTGCAGGGGGAAGAAGGTGGTATAGTACAACTCCTAAAGATCGTGGATGAAATAAAGGGTACGGGAACAAGCGGTGAGGAGAGCAGCATGGAGGAGTGTGATGGGAAGGGGGATCAGTGCAGGGGCCATAAGGCCTGCGTATACAGAGGAGGTAAGAATCGATGAGGATCGGAACGTTGACCATCGGACAATCCCCGCGGATTGATATTATCCCAGAACTGCGGGATGTCCTCGGCCCAGGGGTAGAGATCCTCGAGAAGGGGGCCTTAGACGAACTGAGTATGGACGAAGTAAAGGCGTTTTATCCTGAGCCCACAGACTACATCCTCGTCACGAGAATGAGGGATGGAACCCAAGTCAAGCTCGCTGAAAAATACATCATCACGCGGATGATGGAATGCATATCCGATTTCCAAGCAGAGCCGGTTGACCTCATCATACTGCTCTGCACCGGAGAATTTCCAGAGCTTGAATCGACGAAAATCATCTTACGGCCCGATCGGGTTATCGTGAATACCGTTCAGGGCGTGTTGGATAGGGGGAGATTGGGTGCTATCGTGCCCTCTCCCGACCAAATTCCGGCCATGAAAAAGAAGTGGGAGAGGACACACCTTGAAGTCGTGGCAGAGGCGGTCTCTCCCTATACGGGAACGACAGAGGAGATAAGAGAGACCGCCCATAAAATCAAGGCCGCGGCCGTCGACCTGATAGTCTTGGATTGCCTGGGTTTTAACAGACAGGCAAAGGCGATTTTCAGAGAGATCACTGGAAAACCCGTCTTGCTGCCCCGAACTGTGGTTGGTCGAGTCGCCCGGGAAATCGTGGAGAGATGATAGAAAGAGAAAAGCTTGAACAAAGCGTGATCGATATGTTCAAGATCAACCTGGGAGTGAAAAGGGGGGAGAGTCTCCTCGTCCTGACGGACATCCCTTCTCCAGAAGAATGGATACAAAAAGATGTGACAGAGATTATCAAAATGGTTGAAACCTCTCTTCTTGCCAAGGAGGTGGCTGAGATAGCGGCGCAACGGTTCCCGCACTGTTCCGTGGAGTTCTCCACCTATCCTTCCCTGGGAAGGCCCGGCGCTGAGCTTCCGGAAGACGTTGAAAAAAAGATGAAGGAATCGGACGTAGTGATTGCGCTTACCACGTATTCACTGACGCATACGGAAGCCCGGGAGAATGCCTGCAGGGCCGGCTCCCGGATTGCCAGTATGCCCGGGTTCTCTCCGGAGATGTTCTATCCCGGGGGGGTTATGTCCGTTGATTATACAAAAATGCGGAAAGAGAGCAAGAAAATAGCCCGAGCCATTGCCCAATCAGATAATGCCGTCATTCATTCTCCAGCCGGTACGGATCTTCGCCTCAGTATCAAGGGAAGAGATCCCATATCGAGTCTCGGAGACCTGCGCCAAAAAGGAGCCGGAGGAAATCTGCCGGGTGGAGAAGTTTACGTGGCACCAGTCGAGGGAACGACCCATGGGAAAATCGTGATCGAGAAAAGATGGTACTCCAATCTTTCCGAAGATATGGTGTTGATGTTCGAACAAGGTCGAGTCAGCGAAGTCATCGGTGGAGGCACAGTGGGAGATCACTACCGAACCCTTCTCGCCTGCGAAAGGGATGAGGAACCCTACGTATCCAGAAGGAACTGCGCGGAACTTGGCATTGGCTTAAACCCGAAGGCGAAACGCCCCGATAACCTCCTTGAGGCGGAAAAGATCAGGGGAACCGTCCACATTGCGGTCGGAGACAACTCACATTTCGGTGGTAAAACAACGGCTGACGTCCACCACGATTTTGTTATTTTTAGCCCAACTCTGAAACTTGATGACAAGCCTATCTTGAAAAATGGCGAAATGGCAATCTGATTGTGGCCTACCCCCTTCCTGGAAAAACTACAATAGAAACCTTGAACGGTCCTCATAGAGAACCTTGC
>CAYQOD010000242.1:0-3103 GCA_964419065.1 uncultured Thermodesulfobacteriota bacterium
GACTCAGGATAACAGAGAGAGACTATAATGTCAACTAATTAAAGGGGTATTACCCGGAATCCTCCTCGTCCTTGCTTTTACAGAGAGGGGATTAGATCGTTAACCTGTTCTTGCTGGAGGGAAGACGATGGACGTTCCATATACAAAAGAGGACCTGTTTGGCTACACGGTGGACATCCCTTCTGTAGCGTATGCAAAGGAATACCTTGAAGAAAGAGGGTATCCTCTTCAGGGCAAAGAGCTGGTTATTATCATACCTGACAGAAACGAAGATCCGGAGGCGCTTCGCTCTACGGTGATCCAACTGGCCACGAGCGCTGCTTTGATCGGGTTGTTTCTCCAGGTTGATAGAGAACACTTTCGGATTAAAAGGATCATCGTGGGCGATCAATCAGATCCTAAGATCGCGAGGACCAACAGGGGTCTCTTATATACGGTACGAGATGTGCTCCGCAATATGTTAGGGAAGATTGATATACCTGAGATATACCATCTCCCCTTTAATGAGGAAATAAGTGAGATAGCGTATGAGTATGTACGAGACTATTTAAAGATAAGCAGAAAGGAAAAGGGTACCCCCCTTCTCGGCAAGGGGGTGAACATGGCCCTGAGCTCTCTTGTATCGTCGGAACTCACGGAAGGTGGCATAATGGATGAGAATACGGTATTGGTCTACATGGATGCCGAGAACAAGGAGATAAACTACAGAGATCCATTTCTCCTCGGTTCACCTCTCATTTACGAGGGTTCACCTGTCTTGTTCACTAAGGCCGCATTCAGAAGATATCATATGGAGGAAGAGACGAGAAAAATCGGGGGGAGGGTTAATGCCTCGCTCGGTGTACCGCTGATCACCATGCTCGTCTATAAGGGGCTCCTGGCTATTACCAGGCCCATCATCTATCCGCTCTCCGGGGAAATAGGGATAGAAAGAAGCCTGTTCTGGTCGATGAAGATAGCAAAGCGCTATGGTGTTGAGACGACGACCCTCCTGCAGCTCTTTGGTAAGGCAGAGGAAGATACGGCGAAACTTCCTGAAGAGCGTTTTTTGCAGGTAGATCTCGGCATCAATATGGACCAACCGCTGGCAGAGGGTAAACCTCCGAGGGAGGTCCTCAGGGGGGTACGGAACATGTCGGAGGACATCATCGCCTCCACCTTCCAGATCATGGGTACGCAGATCAGAGAGGCGTGGGGTTCTTCCGAGGGATTTATGAAGATGTTTCGAGAGTTGCAGATACACAGTATGGGACGTTGGATGCAATCTCACGATAGCAGGCTTATAACAGGGAGGATAAGCCCTGAGGATTTGAGAAGGACTGTGTATGGTGTGGTGAGGGAGCATGTCGACAATCTCTTTTCTGAGGAGAGTTTTATAAGAAGGATGTGGCGAGAGATAAGACAGGCCTTGCACCCCAGCGATGAGGGGTTTATGCCGCCGATGAACGATATCAAGGACAATATGGGAAGTAAGTTTGATGAACTGCGAGAGCAGTTTATACGTAAGAGCAAACGGATCTACCCTGAAGGCTAGGATGCGGGAGATACCACTCAATGATGGGTAACATCAGGAAATGCGAAGAGGAATGATCTATGCACTACAGTACAGCACTGCGGGCGTATACGTCCAAGCGGATCGAGGAGATAGAGTCCGCTGATATCCTCGTTGGGATACCCTGTTACAATAACGAGCGGACCATCGCCCATGTGATACAGATGGTCACCCATGGTTTGAACAAGCACTTTCATGACCGACAGTGTGTGATCCTCATTGCCGATGGAGGTTCTACCGATGATACCCGAGAGGTAGCAAAAGAATTTGAGATCAAACCCTGGCAGGAGAAGATCATCTGCATCTACAGGGGACCGGCGGGCAAGGGGACGGCCCTGCGATCCGTCTTCGAGGCCGCCGATCGACTGAAGGTCGGGGCGTGCGCCGTGGTAGATTCAGACCTCAGGAGCATCACCTCGGACTGGGTGAAGTACCTCCTCGATCCGGTGTTGGAGAGAGGATACCAGTTTGTGGCCCCGATCTATCTTCGACACAAGTACGATGGGACCATTACCAATAATATCGTGTACAATCTCACCCGCGCCCTGTACGGGAAACGGGTCCGGCAGCCCATCGGCGGGGACTTCGCGTTCTCCCGGGATGTGGCCACATTCTATATCGCGCAGGATGTCTGGGAGACCGATGTAGCCCGCTTCGGGATCGATATCTGGATGACCACCAATGCTATTACCCAGGGCTTCAGAATTTGTCAGTCCAATTTGGGGGGCAAGACCCACGACGCCAAAGATCCTGGGCAGCACCTGGGGCCGATGTTCCGCCAGGTGATCTGGACCATCTTTTCTCTTATGGAGCATTATGAGAGTTACTGGAAAAATATCCAGGGAAGCGAGCCAGTGCATACCTTCGAGCATGAGGTGTACGTGGAACCCGAACCCGTGAAGGTGGATTTGGAGGGGATGATCGAGCACTTCAAGATCGGGTTCCGCCAATTCTCATCCCTCTGGAAAGAGATCTTCCACGAAGAGTGCTTTGAGGAGATCCGAAGGGCCACCCGGAAAAGTCCCCGGAAGTTCCACCTTTCCACCGATGCGTGGATTCAAATCGTTTACGAGCTGGCAGCTACCTTCCACGCCTGGAAGGTCAACCGCAACAAACTGATTGACCTCGTGACCCCGCTCTATTATGCGCGGGTGGCATCCTTCGTGCGGCAGAGCTGGAAGATGTCATCCCAGGAGGCCGAGGAGTTGGTGGAGGAACAGGCCCAGAGGTTTGAACAACATAAGGATTACCTCATCAAGGTGTGGGATAAAAAATCCCGGGAAAAGGGGTCGTGAGAAAGAAGAGTGGACGGAGGCCTTATAGTTGAAGAGCCACGCACCCAGACTCCCGAATTGAGGCAAAGATATGAATGGGGTGTACGTGCAGTATTTATGCCTTCATCTTAAATATAGTTTTAGCGGTCTGTTCCTCAGTTTGCTTTTGAATGTCCAGTCGTTTTTCGGCTTCTCGCAAGATAGCCACTAACATATCTCGGTATGACATATCTGCGATTTTTGCCATCTTGGCGAGATGTCCATCCCAGCACCATCC
>CAYQOD010000243.1:0-3080 GCA_964419065.1 uncultured Thermodesulfobacteriota bacterium
CACCATCACCCAGCAGACGGTCCGTTCCATGCTGCTGTCTCGGGAGAGGAAACTGTCCAGGAAGATCAGGGAGCTCTTGCTGGCCCATAGGATAGAAAGGTACCTCACCAAGGAGGAGATCCTCTATATCTACCTGAACCAGATCTACCTGGGACGTGGAAACTACGGGGTAGAGGCAGCGGCCCGCGATTACTTCGACAAGGGGGTCGAGGAGCTTACCCTTCCCGAGGCCGCCCTGCTGGCAGGCCTCCCCAGCGCCCCTGAGAGGTATTCCCCCATCCATAACTTCCAGCAGGCCAAGGGGCGCCAGGCCTATGTACTAGGGCGCATGGTAGAGGATGGTTACATCACCCAGGAAGAGGCCGAGGAGGCCTATCGCGTCCCGTTAGAGATACAATCGAGACAGAACAAGTTCCTGAACATCGCCCCCTATTTCACCGAACATGTCAGGATATACCTCCAGGAGAAATATGGCGAGGAGACCCTCTATGGCCAGGGCCTCCAGGTCCATACCACTGTCGATCTCACCATGCAGGGGGCAGCGCAAGAGGCCCTGCAGGAGGGGCTCAGGGCGCTGGACCGGAGACAGGGATATCGAGGGCCGGAGAAGGTATTAAAGAAAGACGAAATTGACACTTTTTGCCAGGAAGCAGCCCAGAAGTTTGCGGAAGAGCCCATCAAAGCGGGCGATACCTACCTGGGCGTGGTGACGGGGATATCCACGGATAAAAAGCAGGTATGGGTGCGGATAGGAAATAAAAGGGGGTACATCCCCTTCGAGCACATGCGCTGGGCGCGAACACCCAACCCCGAGGTGGACCATATCGCAGCCTTGTTGAAGGATCCATCCCATGCCCTGAAGGCGGGGTATGTCATCAGGGTCAAGGTCCTGGAGATACCCCCCAAGGGATTGTTGAAGTTGGGCCTGGAACAGGAGCCCGAGGTCCAGGGGGCCATCTTCTCCCTGGAGGTTCCCACGGGCTATGTCCGGGCCATGGTAGGGGGAAGGGACTTCCTGGAGAGCCAGTTCAACCGCGCCGTTCAGGCCCGTCGACAGCCCGGCTCCGCCTTCAAACCCATTATCTACGCCGCTGCCCTGGACAAGGGGTTTACCCCTGCCTCCATTATCATCGATTCCCGATCATCTACTACGATGCCCTCAAGGATGATAATTGGAAGCCGAAGAACTTCGAAGAGCGCTTCTACGGTCCCACCACCCTGAGGACCGCCCTGACCCACTCCAGAAATGTGGTGACCATCAAACTGGTGCGGGATATCGGGATACCCTACGCCATCAAATATGCGCAGAGGCTGGGGGTGGGATCGTCGTTGACACCCGATCTCTCCTTCTCCCTCGGTTCCTCTGAGGTCACCCTCTTGGAGTTGGTACGGGCCTATGCCGTATTCGCTGCCCACGGCCACCTCCTCAAACCCATCTTCGTCAAACAGGTGCTGGACAGAGATGGAACGATCCTGGAGGAGACCTCTCCCTTGCCCCTGGAGGCAGATCTGGGAGGGAGAGGGGGAGCGATCATTGAAGAGGACCTGAAGACGGGAGAGGGGGGTGTTTGCCCCCAGGTGATCAGTGAGGAGACCGCTTATATCATGACGAACCTCCTCAAGGGGGTGGTACAAGAAGGGACCGGTTGGCGGGCAAAGGCCCTCGGCCGTCCCTGCACAGGGAAGACCGGTACCACCAATGAATATACCGATGCCTGGTTTGTCGGCTACACCCCAGATCTGGCCACCGGGGTATGGATTGGTTTTGATGAAAAAAAGCCGTTGGGAAGGTTTGAAACAGGCTCTCGGGCTGCCTCCCCCATCTGGGTCTCATTTATGGAGAAGTCCTTAGAGGGAAGGCCTGTGAGGGACTTCCCCATCCCTGAGGGGGTCGTCTTCGCCAAGATCGATCCTGAGACCGGTCTACTCGCCTCCCCAGGGGAGAAAGATGCCGTCTTTGAGTGCTTTAAAGAGGGCACCCAACCCACCAGATATGCCAGCGAGGTCTCCTCTGAAGAGACAGAGGACTTTTTGAAATCCGACACCCTCTTCCAGAAAGAATAAGGGACACGCCCGATCTCCTCTCCCTTTCTCCTTAGTCCCTCGATTTATAAATACGGTAACGTATTTATTCACTCGGGACTAAGTGCTGAGTGCAAAGGTTATACTCATTAGAATACGTTATAGTATTTGCGAATCGAAGCACTTAGTTGTTGTCAGAGATAGAGAAGAATAGGGACCACGACAAAGGCCTCTCCTCCAAAAGCTAAGAGGAGAGGCCTCCAAAGACTGCTGGTGCCGAAGGCGGGACTCGAACCCGCACAGGCGTACGCCCACTAGACCCTGAACCTAGCGCGTCTACCAGTTCCGCCACTTCGGCGCAAATTCCGTTGCAAAAACCCACCAGGTAACCTATACTAGTCCATTACTTTTGTCAAGAGAGCTGAAGCTGAGGGGAGCAGATTGAGGATCATCGATGATCTCGCCTTTGGGAGGGATGATTTTTCCTCTCCTGCGGTGACCATCGGGAGCTATGACGGCCTCCATCTCGGCCATCAGGCAATTATCAAGAGGGTCATCGAGCGGGCCAAAAGCGGGGGAGGAGAAGCGGTGCTCCTCACCTTTGAACCTCACCCTGCGAAGATTCTCTACCCCCGGTTGGATATCAGGCTCATCACCCCGTATCCCGAGAAGATGATGCTCCTGGAGCGATTTGGGATAGACGTCACCATCAGCCTCCCCTTTACCAGGGATCTCTCTGAGATGTCCGCGCAGGAATTCGTCCAGGATATCGTCCATAAACGGATCGGCCCCCGTTGCGCCGTCGTAGGATTCAATTTTACCTTCGGCAAAGAACGGGAAGGGACGGCCGACGTGTTACGGAAGATGGGGGGGAAACTCGGCTTTGAGGTGGAGATCGTCCCCCCCTATACCCTGGGCCATGAGGTGGTGAGCAGCACCCGGATACGGGAGCTGATCATGCAGGGGGAGGTCAAGAGAGTCAACCGTATGCTGGGCAGGAGCTTCATCATCCTGGGTAGGGTCATCCACGGACACGCGCGGGGCAAAGGATTGGGCTA
>CAYQOD010000244.1:0-3067 GCA_964419065.1 uncultured Thermodesulfobacteriota bacterium
ACGTAGAGTTTCTCGCCGAGGGTTTTGAAGTTATTGATCCATTCATTGGCGTGCGTATCGCCCTGTTCAGCCCTGCCTCGAAATTCAGCATAGACGTCCTGCAGCATCTCATAAAAGATGTTCTGGACCTTCCAGAGGTTCACCGGGAAGGGCAGGGTACCCACCAGTTCCAAAGCAACCGCTAATTGTTGGATGCGGGGGATTTCCGAAGGATTCTTGAGCAGGCCTTCGGCCATGCGCTCGATCTTCTTTCTGAAGGTGTACTCGAGGGTGTCCGTGTCGAGGGAAATCCCTATCTCCCCGGTTTCTTCCAGCAACGTTCCGATGAGCCCGGGATCAAATTCCTTATCTTCGAATGCGCGGCGCAGGCTGGCATTGAGGGATACCTCCACGGCCGTATACAGGGCCTTCGGTGCTGGGATACCAAGCTCCTTGAGAAAACGCATCATCGGGGCGTGGGATGCGTAGAGCTGTCGGTATTCATTCTCCGCCTCTTGCACGGTCGATTCCATGATCATATCCACGATCCTGCGCTGCTCGTCGCGAAAGAGCGATTTGAGGGAGTAGGGAGAGGCACCGAAGTGTTTATCCATCAGTCGAATGAGCTCTGGAAAATCCCCGCCCGCAAAGGCATCGGAGACCTGTTGTACCATGGCCTGGTAGTCCTCTTCCCCCCCATACTCTTTGATGCCACAGTTCATGGTGTGATCACCCCCGTGCACAACGCCAAAACAGAGCTCTGCTGATTCTCGTGTGATCTGAGAGGTCACCCTTGCTCGTCCTATCCCAAGCCTTGTTTTTCCGGCCTCGGTTATTTGATAGTCCTTGCGATCAATCGTATAACAGTAGATCGAAGCCCGCTCAGGGTATTCCTCAAAGAGCGAGCTTACGGCGTAATGGGCACCGACGTCCTTGAGATCAGCCATAGCTGGTTTGACGAATTTTTCATAGATGCGGCGTCCATCTCTATGATCAGGGATATTACCCTTCGCCCGTTCCAGATGTTTCAGAAACTGTGGTTCCAGGTCGTCCCCGAAGATTTCTTGAGCAAGCTGTACGGCACGGCCAGCGTACCGGAGAATTTGAACCGTTTCGATACCCGAAAGATCGTCGAAGAACCACCCGCAACTGGTGTACATGAACAGCGCCTGTCGTTGGAGTTCCATGAGTTTGAGCGCGAGAATTCTCTCAGCATCGTTCAGCGCTCGGGCAGCATGCTCGGTAAAAAAAACATCCATGTTTTTGGGTGATCGATCGAGGATGATTCGGATGTAGGCGTTTCGTGCTGCCCACGGGTCCTTCACGAGCGATCGTGCCTTTTCCTCGTAGGCGGGTGCCAGGGCATCTCGCAGCCAGTCCAGGGCCTCCCGCAACGACGCACGCCATGCTTGATGCCATTCAGGGTGTCTCCCAGTATTGCACCCGCAGTCGCTTTGCCACCTCTCTATGCCATGGACACAGCTCCATGAGGTACGCTCAAAGATTTCGGCCTCGTGACTCGATGGATGTTTCTCCATGTACTCTCCGTAGTTGGTTATCTGTGCCCGTTTTTGGGACTCAATGGAATGCAGGGCATAGGCCAAGGCCATGTCCCCGAAACGGTGATGGTGGCCATAGGTTTCACCGTCGGTGGCGATGTGGACAAGCTGAGGTCCTTCCCGATCAGAGAAGGCACCCATCAACCGCGCGACAAATGCCTCACCACTGTTTAAAAGGTCACCAAAGGCGACATCATGCGATATGGGGCTGTCAAAGAAAAAGAGGTTGATCGTCTTTCCCGATGGAAGACTGCATCGGTACGGCATGGTGGGATCGACCTTTGCTTCGCTGACGTCTTTCCACCCCTTTTCACCGATCTTACGTATACGCTTGGCCTGATGCGGCGCGAGGATGGTAAACGTTATTCCGTACTCAGCCAGTATATCCAGTGTTTCAAGGTCCACGCCAGTTTCAGGGAGCCACATGCCCTCTGGTTTTCTCCCAAAACGATGCTCAAAATCCTTGATTCCCCAGATCACCTGGGTCCGTTTATCCCTGCTGTTGGCGAGGGGCATAATTACGTGATTGTACGCCTGCGCAATAGCTGATCCATGTCCCGAACATGTCTTCTGGCTCTCTCGGTCGGCCTCGAGAATGGCCTCATAGACCTCTGGTGCCCTTTTCTCCAACCATGCCAACAAGGTGGGGCCGAAGTTAAAGTTGATCTTCGTATAGTTGTTAACCATGAGGGCGATCCGTCCCTTTTCATCGAGGATGCGGGAGATCGCATTGGGCGCATAGCACTCCGCCGTGATCTTTTCATTCCAGTCGTGGTACGGGCGGGCAGGATCTTGAAACTCAATAGCCTCCAGCCAAGGGTTCTCACGCGGCGGTTGATAAAAGTGGCCATGTATACATGCGTACCGTTCCATTATTCAGGATCTCCCTGCTCAGTCATACAGACGAAGATATGGGGTTGAATGCGTAGTATCACATGCACGTCCTGAGTGATGTTGCGAGCCGCTTCTCTCGCGTATGGGGTTCATGGCTCATGGCGTGAACAGGTCATGAATGAGATTAAGCACGGCCTTGCCCCACCCTTGTGGGCCGATACCGTCAGCTTTGATGAGATTTGGCAACGCTATCCTGCGATCATGTTCCCCTTTATGGTTCTGCACAAGAATGGGGTAATCCGCTCGCTCCAACATGGGGAGATCATTGGGACTGTCGCCCAGGGCAATGGTGACGGTTTCGCCGAACTTTCTCTCGTAGAGTTCCTTGAGGATGTCCATGGCCACTCCCTTATCGTTGTCCCCCATCAGGTGGTAAAATCTCCCGCCAACGGTATATCGGAGACCCTTCTTCTCTATGGAGGCGAATAGTCTGCTGAGATCTGACTGCTCACCAGTGAAGACAAAGGACTCGTCAAAATCGCGCTGCTTGGCCAACGCTGCATCCTTCAGGTTCAAACCAGTGATCTGCGCCACTTCCGCAGCATCCATATCCCCGAACCCTTTGACCTCAAAACCCCCTTTCCGAAGCTCATCCAATACCTCCCGCAGGCGTTGGTATGGCATTCCTAGGGCGA
>CAYQOD010000245.1:0-3042 GCA_964419065.1 uncultured Thermodesulfobacteriota bacterium
CTCTCAATCTTGGCGATGATGGGGATATCGGCACCTTGGGAGTGCAAGACCTCCTTGACCTCCATGATGTCCTCTCGCCCCCTGACGTAGGAGAGGGCGATGAGGTCTACCCCCTGCCCCACACCGAACAGGAGATCCTCCTTGTCCTTATCGGTCAGGGCCTTAGCACGCAACTCCCCGCTGGGCATATTGACCCCCTTATGGGAGCTGATCTCCCCTCCCATCACCACCAGACACGTGACATCAGGGGAGGCAACCGCCGTCACCTTGAGCTCCACGGTACCATCTGCCAGCAGGATGGTCTCGCCTTCCCGTACATCCCTCGTCAGTCCAGGGTAGTTGACGGATATCCTCTGCGTATTGCCTCTTATCTGCTCGGTGGTCAAGGTGACGGTAGCACCACTCTCCAGGTATGTTGTTCCTCCCTCGATCTCACCCACCCTCACCTTTCCCCCTCCGAGGTCTTGGAGGATGGCCACAGACCTCTCCACCTTCTTGCTCGCGCGCTTCAAGCGGGTGATCTTCTCCTTATGACCTCGATGATCTCCATGGGAGAAGTTGAGCCTGGCCACATCCATTCCCGCCCTGATCATCTCCTCCATGACGGTGGGGTCACTGCTGGCCGGCCCGATAGTGCAGACGATCTTGGTCCTCCTCATCTCCCCTCCCATGGCGATCAATCCTCTGCCCTGTCCTGCAAGAAGGGGAGTCTCTCGCCCTTTCGGTATACGAGGGCTTGACAGGTGGCCACCAGTTGTCCCTGTTCATCGGTTACGTTGATGAGGTAGGAGGCGGTGCGGCGGGTGAGACTTACCTCATGGGCCTCGGCTCGCAGGAGGGAACTCACGGGGGGAGAACTGATATAGGTGATGTTCATGTTCAAGGCGACGGCCACAGTCCCGTGGGAATTGGAAGCCGTCTCGAAGGCCTCATCGATGAGGGCGAATATGGCCCCTCCATGGGCCATCCCGAGGATGTTCTCCATCTCTGGACGGAAGGTCATCTCCACAACGGAATGCCCCGGGCCAATATCCTTCAACTCCATCCCCAAGAGTTGGGCAAAGGGTTCCTCCTGTACCCTCTGGATAATCTTATCAAAGACCTCTCTCATGCATCATCCCTCGCGGTCACGAAAGGACACAAAAAGGCCTATCCCCTTGTGGTGCGAATAGGCCTTTTCACCTCCGGTTGATATGTCCTCTAATCTTTCGAGATACCTCCCCCTTGTCCCTCCTCCTTCTCTTCCTTCTTCTTCCCCGTCTTCGCCTCCTTGGCCCTTAAAGACGCCTCGAGCTTGTCCAAGACGTCGGCCGTCTTTTCCCGCAGGGAATTCGTAGCCCTGATGATGGCCTCGCCAATCTGGGTGAGGACCTCGGTCTGCTTCTTCAGATCGGTGAGACCGCCCACCTTCTGATAGGCCAGGATGGCCAAGATCAAGGCGATGATAGCAAGAATCAATGCGAGAGCAGACATATTTTTTCACCTCCCTTCTTGTTCAATCTGTTGATGAAGACTCTCCTTTTTCCCCTCCGTGCTGAAGTGATCCATCTTGACCATGATCCACCCCAGGATTATCCCTGCCAGAAACACCCGGGGGTAGTCAGTGCCTTGGAGAGCTGGGCCTTCCGAGAGAGGGTCTTCACCCCAACTGACTAAGTAGTGTACACGATAGAGATGAGGATAACAAGTATAATGAGGGCGATGGCGCGTGCTGACAAGGTTAGTTCCCTCTTTTCCCTCCGGCTGAATTGAAGACCCTCTCAAATACTTCATTAACATATTTGAGATGAATGTTCAAGTCGAAAATGCCTTCGATCTCTTTCTCGCGCATGGTGCGCGCGATATCCTCATCCTTGAGGACGAGGCTCCGAAAATCCCTCCCCTCCTTCCATGCCTGCATGGCATTGCGCTGTACCCATCCGTAGGCGTCCTGCCGGGAGATCCCCCGTCTGATGAGGGCCAGCAGGAGCTGTTGAGAGAAGATGAGCCCCTTGGTCAACTCCACGTTTTCCTTCATCCGTTCAGGATATATTTGGAGGCCACGCAGGATGGTGGTGAACCGGGCCAACATGTAGTCCACCACGATGGTGCTGTCCGGTGCGATCACCCTCTCCACTGAGGAGTGGCTGATGTCCCGTTCGTGCCAGAGGGGGATGTTCTCCATGGCGGCCAGGGAGTTGGCCCGTACCAATCTGGCCAACCCCGAGAGGTTCTCCGCCCCGATGGGGTTTCGCTTGTGGGGCATGGACGACGATCCCTTTTGTCCCTCGACAAATGGCTCTTCCGCCTCCAAGACCTCGGTACGTTGCAGGTGGCGGATCTCCACCGCGAACTTCTCTATAGAAGAGGCGAGCAGGGCCAATGCCGTGAAGAGCTCGGCATGTCGGTCCCGCTGGATGATCTGAGAGGAGACGGGGGCGGGCTTCAACCCCAACCGTTCACAGACAGAGCGTTCCACCGAGGGGGGGACGTTGGCGTAGGTACCCACGGCCCCTGCTATCCTTCCGACGCTGATGGTCTCCCGTGCCCTCTCCATCCGCCTCCGGTGTCGGCGCATCTCCTCGTACCAGAGGGCCAGCTTGAGGCCGAAGGTGATGGGCTCGGCGTGCACCCCGTGGGTCCGCCCGATCATGACCGTCTCTTTGTGTTCAAGGGCCTTTTCCCGAATCACCTCCATGAGGTCATCGATATCCTCGATGATGATGCCCGCCGCCTCTCGAAGCTGGAGGGAGAGGGCGGTGTCGACGATATCATAGGCGGTGAGCCCCAGGTGGATATATTTCCCCGCCTCGCCCACCACCTCTTCCAATTGGCTCACAAAGGCGGCCACGTCGTGTCTGGTCTCCCGCTCGATCTCCTCGATACGTTGCGGGTCGATCCTCGCCCGCTCCTTGATCTGCTGCAGGGCCTCGGACGGTATCTCGCCCAGCTCGGCGAGGGCCTCGCAGGCCAAGAGCTCCACCTTCAGCCAGGTCTGATATTTATTCTCCTCGCTCCAGAGCTGGCCCATCCTCTCCCTGGTATATCGCTTGATCACCGCTG
>CAYQOD010000246.1:0-3034 GCA_964419065.1 uncultured Thermodesulfobacteriota bacterium
TCTTCAAAAATTCAGCATATTTCTCCCGATAAGTCTCTGCATAGAGGACTTTCAGGTTTGCCACGTAGAGGCCGTCAGCGACCTCGGCGCAAATCCCCTGCACCTGCCCTCTCTCAAGACCTATCACCGCCGCCATCCCGCCGGCCCTCTCCACCCCCAGCTCCTCCAGCAAGAGACCTATACCCCTGGTTATCTCCAAGCCGTCCTCAAAGGTCACACCCCCTGCTGCTGCCAACGCTGCATAGATCCCCATGCTGTGTTCGGTGATACAGTCCCACCGTCCCCCATCTCGCTGATACCGATCAAACGAGACCATGCTCAGCAGATAGCTGGCCACCTGCAACTTCAGGTTCAGGTAGCGATCTTCCTCAGTTCGTCGGAAGCGAAAGGAGGGGAGGTGAAAACCGATGGTCTCCCAAGTCCTTTGAAAAAAAGGGTGGGGGAGAGCACCTCCTCCACCATCCTCCTCACCTCTCCTCTCGGGTACCCGCTGAAGCTGGCCCGGGAAACAGAGGGTCACCTTTTCTTTGTCACGGTGAACCATCAGCTGCCGATACCTTTGCACCATGATTGTCGACGATATAGTGCGCAATGGTCCTGACCGATTGAAAGACCGCTCTGCCAACCTCAGCATCGGGAATACTTACCCCATACTCCTTCTCAAGGCCGATGACCAGCTCTAAGGCATCAATAGAGTCGAGCCCTAACCCCTCCCCGAAGAGTGGGGCATCGGTATCGATGTCCCCTATCTCAATCTCTTCCAGTTTGAGCCTTTCGATGATCAGTCGCTTTACATCAGTTATTAGTCCTTCGGTAACGTCCGTCATTGTCGTTCGCTCTACCTCCTTACCGTTAGCCTCTCTCATATCAAATTAACAAAAAAGCCAGGGCGGTTTCAAGGGTTTTACATGGAATTCCCGTGATCCTACGGGATCTGAGGGATGGAGGCAAGTTTAGTCTTGAGCCATGGCCGATATGCCCGGCAGAGAAAGAGAATACCCCTCATCTTTTTCAGCACTCTACCCTTGACTGCCTCACACGCCAACACTGATATCTCGGGAAAATAGAAGGCCTGCCCCAACCCTCACTGACGAAGGGTGGCCCTCACTCCTGAAATCACTGCGCCAGGATTGAGGAAAAAGAGGTTAGGGAGTATGCTCCCGGTCCTCCACCGACAAACCCATTTTTTTGAGCTGTGACGTTATCTGGGAGAGATCTTCAGTATCCAGGTGGAGGACAAAATCATTTCCCTCAGCATCAGGGGACTTAAGAGAACAAAAGGACTTTATTTTGACGCCAGATTTCTGCACGGATTCAATCACCTTCTGCATTTGTCCCACATCTCCGGCACCATGGACAACGATCCGCTTGCCGGGTTCCCCTATCCCCAAGAGGGGATTCAATATCTTGTAGAAGAAATCATTCGTCGTCACGATCCCTACGACCTTTTCCCCTTCCACGACCGGCAGACAGCCAACCCTATTGTTCTGGGCTATCGCTGCAGCCTGCTCTACGGTGGTGTCCGGAGAGACCGTTATCACCTTCTTCTTCATGATCTCCTTGACGGTCAACTTTGCAAGGAGGTAATGGAGTTCTCCCCGGCTCAGGGAGGTGGCTGCTGAGGGGGTGGCCTTTAAGAGGGTATCCTTAGTCACCAATCCCACCAGCTTTCCCTTGTCAACAACAGGGAGACGTTCGAACCTGTGAAACCCCATAATTCGTTCGGCCTCTAATACCGGCGTATCGCTGGGTATGGTAACGACATTATACGTCATGATATCACGCACTAACATTGTATTCCCTCCATAATAATATTTGATCTTTACTTACCATTTATTGAAAAGGGTGTCAATGGTGATCCCTCTTCAGCCTCCTTATCTTGACCCCTGAGGGGCTTTCAGCTACTATTTTTTCCGTTGGAGTGGTGTCATCCATCAACGAAAGATCGGATAGAGAACGGAGGTTTGGAGGGCACGATGGCAGATCCCCGTCCCCGTGAGGGTTTGAGATGTCAACCGTAAAAATCGGGTGCTGTGGTTTCCCCGTCGGAAGAAAGAATTACTACCGCCATTTTCCCTGCGTGGAGGTCCAGCAGACCTTCTATCACCCCCCACGGCTTGAAGTCCTCGCCCGCTGGCGGCGTGAGGCCCCAGAGGACTTTGAATTCACCATCAAGGCCTGGCAACTGATCACCCACACCCCACAAAGCCCCACCTATCGCCGGCTGAGGATGGAGGTACCCGAGGAGCGATCAGATCGCTACGGTAATTTCCGCCCCACAGAGGATGTCTTTGAGGCCTGGGAGACCACACGCGGGGCTGCTGAGACATTGGGGGCACGGATCATCATCTTCCAGACCCCTCAGAGCTTTCGCCCTACCCCGGAGAATAAAACCAATATGAGGGGTTTCTTCCAGGAAATCAAGAAGGACGGATTTATCCTCGGCTGGGAGCCACGGGGGTGGGATGCGGCAGAGGGAGAGGGCCTGTGCAGCGAATGGGGGCTCTTCCGCATAAGCGATCCCTTTCAGGACCGAGGCCGTGGAGGGGACATAACCTATTGGCGTCTCCATGGCATCGGGGGGTACCGGTATCGGTACTCTGACGATGATCTCTCTCTTTTACGACAATGGGTGTCGCAGGAAGGGACCGCCTACGCGATGTTCAATAACCTCTCCATGTTCCAGGACGGCCTCAGATTCCAACAGCTATGGAGGAGAGAGGGGGGTGAGGGTCCCTGAGCTTCAGATCACGGAAGAGTGGCTTCGGGTCTTTCAGGAGCTCGTCGCCTCTCCTGGCGTCGTCCTCCTCCTCGGTGCCCCTGATACGGGCAAGAGCACCGTGGCCCATTTCTTGATCTTTCAATCCGTCAAGGCGGGGATGAGGACCGCCTACATAGACGGAGATCTCGGACAGTCGATCGTAGGTCCTCCCGCCACCCTTGGGATGGTCCTCCCCGCTGAGCCGCCGGTCGATATGAATGAATTGGGTTGGAGCCGCCTCTACTTCATCGGGGCTACCTCTCCGGCCGGTCA
>CAYQOD010000247.1:0-3010 GCA_964419065.1 uncultured Thermodesulfobacteriota bacterium
CCCCTTTAGCAAAGGGGGGATGGGGGGATTTGAAAACTATTAATGAGGAGGTATACCAAAGGATGGCCTTGATAGTGCAGAAATATGGGGGGACATCAGTGGCTGATTTGGAAAGGATTGAAAACGTCGCCCGTAGGGTGATCAAGACCAAAGAGGAGAGGAACGATGTGGTTGTTGTCGTTTCAGCCATGGCTGGGGAGACTGATAGACTCATTAATTTGGCCAAGGAAGTGACAGTTGATCCCAATGGGAGGGAGCTGGATGTACTTCTTGCCACAGGAGAACAGGTTACCTCAGCCCTTCTTTCCATCGTCTTGAATTCAATGGGATACAAGGCCAGGTCATACCTCGGTCACCAAATAAAGATCGTCACGGACAGTGCCCACGGAAAGGCCAAGATCACCAGTGTGGATGGCAACAAGATCTTTTCCGACCTCCGTGAGGGGTGGATTGTAGTAATAGCAGGGTTTCAAGGTGAGGATGAGGTGGGAAACATTACTACCTTGGGCAGGGGAGGATCTGATACAACTGCTGTAGCCGTTGCTGCTGCCCTCAAGGCAGACCTCTGTGAGATATATACCGATGTGGATGGCGTCTATACCACTAATCCGAACATCTGCGATCAGGTGAGAAAGCTCAGCCGTATCAGTTATGATGAGATGCTGGAGATAGCTAGCTTGGGGGCCAAAGTACTGCAAACCAGATCGGTGGAGTTCGCCAAGAAATACGGGATACCCCTTCATGTCCGTTCTTCGTTTAATGAAAATGAGGGGACCATCGTCTGTGAGGAGGATACTGCAATGGAAGGGATAGAGAAAGTCGATATAATGGAAAGTACAGTGGTGTCAGGGATAACCTATGACATGAATCAGGCCAGGATCGAGATCGCCAGGGTCCTTGATCGACAGGGTATCGCTGCCCAATTATTCGATGCCATCAGCGCTGAGAACATCGTGGTGGACATGATCATTCAGACATCCAGCCTGGAGGGGGGATATATCAACATAGCCTTTACCGTCGCTAAGGCCGATTTTCCTAAAACGCTCACAATAGCCCAGTCCATGGCCAAGGAGATGGGGGCAAAGAAGGTCATCGCTGAGGATGCGGTGGCCAAGGTGTCTATCGTCGGGGTAGGAATGGCGAGCCAATCTGGGGTGGCCTCCAAGATGTTCGGTACCTTGGCTCAGGAGGGGATCAGCATCAAGATGATCAGCACGTCAGAGATCAAGATCTCTTGTATTATAGATACTAAGTATACAGAGCTTGCTGTGAGGGCACTCCATGATGCCTTCGAATTGGGTAAAGGGAGTTAATAATGGAAGTAAAGATCTACGACACAACGTTGAGGGACGGCGCACAAGGGGAGGATATCTCCTTCTCCTTCGAAGACAAGCTTAGGATTAGTCAAAAACTTGACGAACTGGGGATCCACTACATAGAGGGGGGATGGCCAGGCTCGAATCCCAAGGATGTTCGGTACTTTCGTGAAGTGAGCAAGATCCCCCTTACCTCAGCGAAAATCGTGGCATTCGGGAGTACGAGTCGAAAGGGGGTTCCCCCGGAAAAGGACGCTAATCTCCGGGCCCTGGTGGAGGCAAAAACAAAGGTCGTAACCATAGTTGGTAAATCATGGGATATCCATCCTCTTACAGCCATGGAAATCTCCCTGGAAGAAAACCTCAATCTTATCTCCCAATCCATCACCTTTCTCAAGGACCACGTCCCTGAAGTCATCTATGATGCCGAGCACTTCTTTGATGGCTTTAAGGGGAATAGGAAGTATGCCCTCGCGACCATCAAAGCTGCTGAGGAGGCCGGGGCGGATTGTATCGTGCTCTGCGACACCAATGGCGGTACCCTGTCTTTTGAAATGGAGGAGATCATTAGGGAGGTAAAGGCCGCGATCACGACACCATTGGGAATCCACGTCCACAACGACTCCGGTCTGGCGATAGCCAACACTATCCTGGCCGTTAAGGAAGGGATCGCCCAGGTCCAGGGGACCATCAATGGCTTTGGGGAACGGTGTGGGAATGCGGATCTCTGCACCGTGATCCCCAATCTCCAGGTGAAAATGGGAGTCGCGTGTCTCACCGATGAACGCCTCCGAAAGCTCAAGGAGGTGTCCAGATTCGTGAGTGAACTCGCCAACCTAACCCACAACAAACACCAACCCTATGTAGGGGATAGTGCCTTCGCCCATAAAGGGGGGATACACGTGAGCGCCATCCGTAAGAGCCCCCTTACCTACGAACACATCAAGCCGGAGTTGGTGGGGAACGAACAGAGGATCCTCATCTCCGACCTCTCCGGTGAGAGCAATGTCCTGGCCAAGGCGGAGGAGTACCACATAAAGCTGAAAAAGGGCGACCAGAAGACCAAGGAGATCTTGGCGGCTTTAAAGGAATTGGAGGATCAAGGTTATCAGTTCGAGGGGGCAGAAGGATCCTTTGAACTCCTCATCAAGAAGACATTGGGTCGCCATAAGAAGTTCTTCGAACTTCTCGGGTTTCGGGTAGTCGTTGAGAAACGGGGTGACGAACTTCCCACTCTTTCCGAGGCCACCATTATGGTGAAGGTTGGGGAGCGGGTGGAGCATACTGCAGCCCTCGGTAACGGGCCGGTCAATGCCCTGGACAACGCCCTCAGGAAGGCCTTGGAGAAGTTCTACCCGGAACTCAAAGAGGTGAGGCTCATCGACTATAAGGTCAGGGTCCTCCCGGATCAGGAGGGTACTGGGGCCAGCACCAGGGTGCTGATAGAATCCTGGGACGGGAAAACCAACTGGGGTACGGTAGGGGTCTCAGAGAACATCATTCAGGCCAGTTGGCAGGCCTTGGTGGATAGTATCGACTATAAACTGCTCAAGGAAGAAGAGGAGGGAATCAGATGAGGAGGAGGTCGCTATGCGTTCGGACGCTATGAAGAAGGGATTGGAGAAGGCACCGCATCGCTCCCTCTTCAAGGCCATGGGATACACCGATGACGAATTGGAACGACCCCTCATAGG
>CAYQOD010000248.1:0-2986 GCA_964419065.1 uncultured Thermodesulfobacteriota bacterium
AAATCTATTGATTTCAAGTAATCTCTGTCTCTTATTTTAAAGAGCAATCAACATCCCCTTTCCCCAGGCCATCCCCAAAAAGGCAAAGATAGACCCCGAATATTGCCGCTATTTCACCACGGGTAAGTGCGGCGTCTGCGCCAAGGTCTGTCCTGTGGGGGCTGTCGACTACGAGATGGAGGACGAGATCATCACCGAGGAGGTGGGGGCCATCATCGTTGCCACGGGGTATGGCCTCATGGACATCGGGGAGCTGGGTGAGTACGGGGCCGGGAGATACCCCGATGTGATCACAGGGATCCAGTACGAGCGGATGCTCAACGCATCAGGACCTACGATGGGACACATCCAGCGCCCCTCCGACGGTGAGGAACCCCAGCGGGTGGTCTTCATATCCTGCGCGGGATCTCGTGATGCCTCCCTGGGTCGGCCGTACTGTTCCAACTTCTGCTGCATGTACATCGCCAAGCAGGCGACCCTGACCAAGGATCACATCCCCGACTCCGACGTCTATGTCTTCTATATCGATATACGGTCCCCTGGCAAGGGGTATGAGGAGTTC
This sequence comes from uncultured Thermodesulfobacteriota bacterium, assembly GCA_964419065.1. Classification (GTDB taxonomy): domain Bacteria; phylum Desulfobacterota; class B13-G15; order B13-G15; family RBG-16-54-18; genus CAYQOD01. The sequence continues at coordinate 563 of CAYQOD010000248.1, forward strand.
ATAGAGAGGGCCCAGGAGGAGTATGGGGTGCAGTATATCCGGGGACGGGTATCGCGCGTCTATCCTAAGGGCAAAAAGGTGGTCGTGAGGGGTGTAGACACACTCCTGGGGGCCCAGATGGAGATCGAGGCAGACCTGGTCGTCCTGGCCACGGCGGCAACGGCTGCGCCCGGTGCCGAGGAATTGGCGGAAAAGCTGCGGATCTCATACGACGGGTATGGATTCTATATGGAGAGCCACCCTAAACTGAGGCCTGTGGAGACCAACACCTCGGGGGTCTTCCTTGCCGGGGCCTGTCAGGGACCCAAGGATATCCCCGCATCGGTGGGGCAGGGAAGTGCGGCGGCCAGCAAGGTCCTGGGCCTCTTCTCCAAAGACCAGCTTGAATCCGATCCCCAGATCGCACAGGTGAACGAACGAAGGTGTATCGGGTGCTTCAAGTGTGCCGACACGTGTCCCTTCGGTGCCATCGAGGAGAAAGAGCTCCCGGACGGAACGAAGGTAGCCCGCGTCATCGAGACCGTCTGTCAGGGGTGCGGACTCTGTACAGCGACCTGTCCTCCCGGGGCGATACAGCTTCAGCAGTGCACCGATAATCAGATTATTGCGGAGGTAGAGGCGTTATGTCAGGCGTGGAGGGAACGGAGCTCAGGATAGTCGGGTTCCTCTGCAACTGGTGCTCCTACGGGGGCGCTGACACCGCTGGGGTGTCGCGCTTCAAGCAGCCGACCGACCTCAGGATCATCAGGGTCCCGTGCTCCGGGAGGGTAGATCCCTTGCTGGTGGTCAAGGCCTTTATGGAGGGGGCCGACGGTGTCTTGGTCTCCGGGTGCCACCCCAGGGACTGCCACTATGCCGAGGGGAACTTCTACGCCCGGCGCCGACTCGAGGTGCTCAAACGATTCCTCCCCTTTATGGGGATCGAACCAGGGAGATTTGAGTATACCTGGGTCTCTGCCTCTGAGGGGGGTCGGTGGCAGAAGGTGGTGACCGATTTTACCGAGCAGGTCCATGCCCTCGGGTCGCGTCGCAATTTCGGTGAAGGAGACGGCAGTGACGATACGAGATAAACTGAAAGATGATATAGGACGAGAGATGGAGGGTCTCGAGTTCGTCATCGGTTGGGAGCAGGGGTATGATCCCCTCCATGCCTCACCTCTCTATATCCGCTCTCGTGAGGATATAGACCGCTTGATCTGGAATCCGCTCTGTGTGCACAACCTGACACCCTATCTGCCAAAGCTGAAGGGGAGAAAGGTGGGGATCATCGTCAAGGGGTGTGACAGCCGATCCATCATCCAACTCCTCCAAGAGGATCTCATCAACAGGGATGAGATCGTGATCTTCGGGATACCGTGTCGAGGTGTGGTGGATGTGGCCAAAATACGGGCACGGACGGATGTCTCGCAGGTCAAGGACGTATCCTTTGGTGAAAAGACCATCGCCATCGAGACGCCTGAAGGACGTCAGGAGATCCCCATCGAGGAGGTCCTGGCCAGCAAGTGCCGCTCCTGCCTGTATCCGACCCCCTTAGTTTATGACCACCTGGCTGACGATCCAATTGCACCGGAGAAACCGCGTGAGTCCCTCTTCGTAGAGGTGGAGGATATAGAAACATTGGATGTGAAAGAACGCCTTGCACACTGGGAACGGGAATTGGATCGCTGTATCCGCTGTTACGCCTGCCGTAATGCGTGCCCCCTGTGTGTCTGCCAGGATTACTGTGCTGCCGAGTCGAGGGACCCTCATTGGTTCAGCCAGCGGACAGGGGTCAACGAAAAGGTCATGTGGCAGATCATGCATGCGCTGCACCTCGCTGGCCGATGCACCGACTGCGGGGAGTGTGAGCGGGCGTGCCCCATGGACATCCCGATCCAACGGATCCGTCGCAAGATCAACAAGGAGATAAAGGGCCTCTTCGACTACGAGGCGGGCATCAATCCTGAGGATACTCCGCCGTTATATACCTTCAAGGTGGAAGAGCCGACCATTCAGGAGAGAGAGTGGTGAGCAGGGGCGTGCGGTTCTTAGCAAACGGCACGATACCAGCGCTGCTGAAGAGGCTCGCTGATACCCATCGGGTCTTTGCGCCCGTGAAGGCCTCTGACACGACGGTGACCTTTCGTGAATACAGCGAGGACGCCCAGCTGGCCCTCGAGAGGCAGGCCACCACACCTCCCAAAGAGGTCATCTTCCCGCAGACCGAGCGCCTCCTGGGCTATCGATACGAGAAGGACCCTGAACACCTGGAGAGGTCCGCTGTACAGGTCGGGGGGGCAACGGAGGCCTCTGTGACGGTACTCTTCGGGGCGCGTCCGTGCGATGTGAGCGGTTTGGCGGTCTTTGACGCTGTCTTCGGTCAGGGTCAGTGGAAGGACCCCTCCTATACGGCCCGGCGGGATGCCACGACGATCGTCACCATCC
>CAYQOD010000249.1:0-2960 GCA_964419065.1 uncultured Thermodesulfobacteriota bacterium
TATATTTATTATCCCTTTTTCTACGTTAGCCCTCAGTTTATCCCTAAGGGTTATCAAGATACCTTCTCCATCACGAGGCATGGAAAGACCCATGCTCTCACCCATCTCTCTCATGATGCCGAAAAAGCCATTCATCGGACTCTCAACTACTCCCATATCGAAAGGAATCTGGTATCCCTCAAGATCACCCTTTATCCTTTTCCAGAGGGTCGTCTTGCCGGAACCAGGTTTGCCCGCGATCAGGATTATCCTCTTGCGGGTCCGTATGGCATGCAGTATCCTCGCCCTCGCCTCTTCATGAGTAGATGAAGGGAAGTAGGTATCCCCGGAGGGAAAGACCTTAAATGGTAGATCTAATAATCGCCAATATTTTTCGTACTCTAACATGCTAAAGCCTCGGGAAACCCGTGTTCGAACATCATCAAGCGCCCTCGCTCATCATCTAGTTACCTAGTACATAACATAATATAAATTATAAATAAACTCAACCCTGCTAGAACGAAAACCCTTTAAAACAATTATGCAATATACTTGCCAACGTTGCGTTTACCTCGCTATGAAAAGATCCCTCATTGTACAACTTGACCTTAACAAAAAACCGAACTCCCCCCTGCCTGACTTCTAACCCACAATAACCCTTCCATAGAGCGTTTAAACCCCCCAATCATCGGCAATCCCCCTCGTTCAGGGGAGGATCTTAAACCCCCAGTGCAAAAAGTGACAATAATTGTCACTTTTTGCATCAAAATTGTCATCATCTATTAATAACTTTCTTGACATACAGATTTCTTGCCAACGGTCGACGTATCTCATCACATCTTTCCCCACAATACCTTATAGAGGAGGAAAAAACAGAGCACCCCCGAAAAGTTGGCTATCAAGTCACCGAGGGAACCCTCCCGATACGGCAACAGCCATTGAATCAACTCTATAACCGCCCCATAACCGAAGGCAAAGAGACCGGAGAAGATGTCGGTTTGTTTGAGACGCAAGCGGAAACTAAGGTAAAACAAAAGGGAGGTGACGAAGTAGGCGAAGAAGTGGAAGACTTTATCTCCCTTTTCCCCCAAATTCTCCCCTCGAAGGGGGATCAAGGAGAATATTGTCAGCAAAACCATCCATCCAATAAAAATAGTGAAAAGCTTTCTTGATCTCTCCATCCTTCTCTGCTAATCTTTCTAGCATGATCGTGGCTATACATCAACCACAATTCATGCCGTGGTTGGGCTATTTTGACAAGATTCTGAGAAGCGACATCTTTGTCTTTCTGGACAACGTTCAGTTCAAAAAAAATGAATTTCAAAACAGAAATCGGATAAAGACGGCCCAGGGGTGGATCTGGCTCACCGTGCCGGTGATGTACAAATATCCTCAACGGATTGAGGAGGTGCAGCTCAACAACAGGGTTTCCTGGGGTAAGAAGCACGTGAGAACGGTGGAGATCAATTACCAAAAGACCCCCTACTTTCACGACCTATTCCCTGATATAGAAAAGTTTTACGCCAGGGACTGGGAATCCCTCTCCGAGATAAATAGAGAGAGCGTCACCATGCTCATGAACATGTTAGGGGTTAAAAAGGAGATAAAGGTCGCCTCCTCGTTGGGAGATCTACCTGAGGAGCCGACAGAACGGCTCGTGGCCATATGTAAATTGCTGGGGGCCGATACCTATCTATCAGGGACAGGGGGCAAAGGGTATCTCGATCATAACCCTTTCCACAGGGCGGGGATCACGGTGGTATTCCAGGACTTCAGACACCCGATATATCCACAACTATATGGTCCTTTTATCCCCAATTTATCGATCCTCGACCTCCTTTTTAACTGTGGCCCAGATGCCTTAAACGTCCTGAGGGGGAAGGGATGCGATTGATGGCTATCGGGGCCCACCCCGATGACATAGAGTTCGGATGCGCGGGTACCATCGCCAGGTACAACCAGAGGGGAACCGAAGTCTATCTGGTGGTGGTGGCAGACGGGGCGATGGGCGGAGATCCTCGCGTGAGGAAAAAGGAACAAGAGGTGTCCGCTGAGATAATGGGGGTGAAAAAACTCCTGTGGGGGAGATATAAAGACACCCTGATCACCTTTGACAAACCTCTCATTGACCTCCTGGAGGGATTTTTACGGGAGTTGAATCCCTCGCTCGTCTTGGTGAACTACCCTGATGATACCCACCAGGACCACGTCCGCCTTGCCCAGGCCGCCATCTCGGCCACCAGATATACGCCCAAGGTCCTCTTCTATGAGACCCCCACATCCATCGGCTTCAATCCCATGATCTTTGCCGATATCGGTGAGACATTGGAAATAAAGATCAAGTGCCTGGAGGCCCACACCTCTCAATTTCACAAGACCAACATCCCCGGTTCCAATATCGTTGACATCGCCGTGGCGACGGCCCGCTTCCGGGGCACACAGGCCAGGGTGACCTTTGCAGAAGGCTTCGCACCCCTCCGCTTCTTCCTGCCGTGAAGATACCCCATTCCATGCCGACCCTCGGAAAAGAAGAAGAGAGAGGACTCCAAGAGGTCCTCGCCTCAGGAAGGATCGCTACCGGGGAGGAGGTGGAGGAGTTCGAGCGGGCGATGGCCACCTATCTGGGTCTCAACGGGGCAGCCGCTACCTCATCAGGGACCGCTGCCCTACACCTCACCTTGCTGGCCCTGGGGGTAAAAACAGGGGATGAGGTGATCGTACCCAGCTTTACCTGCAGTGCCTTGCTCAACGCCGTATACCATTGCGGTGCTGCACCCACGGTGGTGGATGTGGATGAGGAGACGATGAATATCTCCTTTGCAGCCACGCAGGCGGCCATCACAGACAAGACCTCTGCCATCATCATACCCCATATGTTTGGCCATTCGGTGGAAAACATGGAGAAATTCCTCTCCTTAGGGCCACCAATCGTGGAGGACTGTGCCCAATCTCTCGGGGCGGCCTATCAGGGAAGGATGACG
>CAYQOD010000250.1:0-2936 GCA_964419065.1 uncultured Thermodesulfobacteriota bacterium
CTCTATGAGGTATACCGACTCTAAGAGCAGTTCTTCCTCGCCATCTTTTTCCAGATAAACATGTGCCTCACACATCGATGACCTCCTTTAACTCCCTTGAGACGATATCTTCTATCAGATGCGGCAGTGGCTGCTGGGTCACCCCAACAATGGATATCCTCTCCTGAGAGAGGGGGAGCAAAATCTTGTGAGCAGAACTGGAGGCAATGGCTTCAGCCATTTTAGGGGTTACCTCACCCATCATAGAATGGGCCATAATGATGCCGACGGATCCAATGATGTAGTCAGCGCGCGGGGCCATCCACACGATGGCATGTTCTCCTGTAGCACCACGATTGGCCCGCGCCTTCATCATCGCTGCCGTAGCGATGGAATTGGTCCCCAAGGCGACGATCTCCACTCGCTCATGGAATACCTCCTTCAGCCTCTTGACGATGGTGCTCCCGATCCCGCCACCCTGCCCATCGATAACGCATATGGTAACCTTTTTCTTGCTCGTATCACTTCTCACGTTCTATCTCCCCTGTCATGGGAACGAATACGACACCAGCAACCCGCTTTCTCTCAATCCTCCCCGCCCGTTTCGTTAACACCATGAGGGCCTGATAAAAAGGATCATCTCCCAATGGCAAGATCATCCTCCCCCCTTCTGCAAGCTGCTCAACCAGGAGCTCCGGGACCTTTAGTGCAGCACAGGTAACGATAATAGCATCATAGGGGGCATGCTCCTCCCAGCCGAAAAAACCATCGCCACACTTCACCCACACATTGGTGTAGCCCATTTGCATAAGGAGTTCATGGGCCATTGTGGTCAATTTCTCAATAATTTCGATGGAATAAACTTCTCGAGTCAACTCAGCGAGGATGGCGGCCTGGTATCCTGAGCCGGTCCCGATCTCCAAGACCTTATCCTCAGGTTGAGTGTGCAGGTGATAGGTCATCAGGGCCACGATATAGGGCTGAGATATGGTTTGCCCTTCCCCGATGGGAAGAGGACGATCTTCATAGGCTAGGTGTCGGTAATCCTCAGGGACGAAGAGGTGCCGTTTCACCTTGAGCAAGGCATCAAGGAGTTTCGGGCCATCGATGCCTTTTCTTTGGATATCATTTTTCACCATCTTCTGACGAGCACGTTGATAGATGCCCTCATTACCCCCTTGCAGGGAACAGTTCAACACAAACAATGAGGACAGCATGAAGACGATGAGTTTAACGAGGGGCTCCATGACCATTCACTAAGAGATATTCAGACTTGATATTGCCAAGGGCGCTAAAGATGTTCCTCTTTATCCTCGTATCTATCTTATCCAGCTCTTCCAACAGGAGCTGTATCTCCCTTCTCCGGGTTGAACCTTTCGTTGGACAGCCGTCGTCTACCTCAGGGAAATCGTGGGAGTTGGCATAGGCACGGATCTTGGACCCTTCGATCAAGGACAACGGCCTGATGATGGAGAGCCTGCCACAAAAGAGGACCTGATGGGGAACCATGGTGCTTATCTCCCCACAGAAGAAGACATTTAACAGAAAGGTCTCTATAATGTCATCTCTATTATGCCCCAAGGCCACTTTATTACAGCCCAGCCCCTGAGCAGCCTCGAAGATGACCTTCCGCCGTAACCTCGAACAGAGAAAACACGGGTTTTCACGATTGAGGGGGCTGTGGGCCAATGGTCCTATTTGGGTCCTCTTGAGGAGAAAATCACACCCGAAGCCCCCCACGTACCCCTCCAACGCCTCAAAGTTGCTGCCATCATACCCGAGATCGACGGTTATAACCGTAAGCTCATAATCGATGGGCACCCGGGCCCTTCGCTCGCTGAGGAGTTTCAACATCACCAGACTGTCCTTCCCGCCCGAAACGGCTACCAATATCCGGTCACCATCTTCGATGAGGCGATACTGGTGAATCGCCTTGCCCACTCGTTTTCTTATTTCCCGCTCGAGGTAGGCCATGATTCCTCCAGGGGGCACCCGGTACACTGTGGAGTGGTCTTACAAAAAGTCTTCCCCAACTGCACCAAAAGGGCATGGTATTCTTTATACAGGGGCACATCCTGTGGAAGGTCTTGCATAAAGATCTCTTGAATACCCTGATAGGACGCCCCATCGGTGATCATGCCGTGTCGGGACAAAATCCTCCTGGTATAGGCATCAACTACGAAGGTCGGCTTCTTCCCTGCGTAGAGGAGGATGCTGTCCGCTGTCTCAGGGCCTACTCCTTTTATGGTTAGTATCTTCTCCCTGAGTTTGTGAAGAGGCTCTGAGAACATCCGTTCGAGATCTCCAGCATATTCCCTGCGCAGGAAATCCATGAAGTTCTTCAGCCGCCGGGCCTTGACATTATAGTATCCGGCTGGCCGTATGAACTCTGCTACTTGTGACTCTCTCGCCGCGATCAAACCATGAGGTGTCAACAACCCGGCTCTCTTGAGGTTTGTGATGGCCCGCTCCACGTTCCCCCAGGCCGTATTCTGGGTCAAAATGGCACCCACTACTACCTCGAAGGATGTCTCTGCCGGCCACCACCCCTGCTCCCCAAAAAAATTTAATAATCTCGTGTAGATAGCAAGTAAATCTTGCACAACAGATCTTCCGATATGTCCTCAAAAGGCTAACATAAAGAAAAAGATATTTCAATATGGAAATAGTAACAAAAAACCCCCACCCGCAGGGGCGGGGGGGCAACCATCTGGTAACAAAGAAGGGACCCCTAACTCTTTTGAGAGGTCTTGGTCATGAAGTGGCTAACCAGTCGCTCGAGCTTTTTATCGCCGCATGTGGGACACTTATACGCCTTCCCCTCGTACTCCTTTAAGCTCAGGATCAAAACGATATCTTTTTTACATGTGGGGCAGTGAAACTCGTATGTGGGCATCTTTACATACCTCCTTTCCCTATATCAAGTTTTTGGAATGTGGCGCGAATCGTTATACTAA
>CAYQOD010000251.1:0-2903 GCA_964419065.1 uncultured Thermodesulfobacteriota bacterium
GGGAGGGTACTGATGAGTTCGGGCCTGAGGGGACGGTGATGTATGATGCGGCGCTCCCCGCCTACCTGAAGACCGAGGATGCAATCATTGTATGTGAGGAGATTTTTGGGGCACTGAAGAGGCATGTCTAAGCGATTTAATTTTGTAGCCACAGGGGTCGGCAGTCTGCCGTTTCGGGATCCACGGGATGCCTGCGGGCTTATCTTTCAACATCTAGCCGAGGCACCCCATTGGCCTCAGTTGCCCAGGCTCAACACCAAAGAGGGGATGATCGACCAGCTTTTAGATGGGATGCCAGGGGTAGTGGAGGCGGGGGACAAGGTCTACCTGCGCCCCTTGGAGCCATATGAGGAGTGGGAGCGTTTCTATCAGAGCTATGAAGAAGGTGACCTCGATGCCTTTGCCATCGGTGAAGCACGCGCCAAAGGATTCTATACCTTCATGGAAGAGATCGGTCGCAGAATCCCTCCCCCTTTTGTCAAGGGGCAGGTTACCGGGCCCATCACCCTCGGGCTTTCCCTCAAGGATAAGGAGGGAGCAGCGGTCTTCTTCGATCCTGACCTGCGAGATATGCTCGTAAAGCTCGTGGCGATGAAGGCACGGTGGCAAGAGGTGACCTTTCAAAGCCTCCTGCCCCAGGCGGAGACGATCATCGTCATCGATGAACCTATCCTCAGCAGTTATGGTTCTGCCTTTATGAACGTGAGCAGAGATGACGTCATCAGTACCCTCAGGGAGGCGGTCGCGCCGCTACAGGGATTGAAGGGGGTCCATATCTGTGGGAATACCGACTGGCCCATGGTCATGGAGGCTGGCGTGGATATCATCAATTTTGACGCCTCCAATTACCTCTCCAGCTTCCTCCTCTATACGGAGCCGTTGCGGAGGTTTCTGGAGGACGGCGGCGCGGTCGGCTGGGGGATCGTGCCTACCGATGAAGAGACGCTCAATGAGGTGGAGTCCGCCGGACTGGCAGAGAGACTGAGGCAGGGGCTAGAACAGCTCGTCAGGGAAGGCCTGCCGAAAAACCTCCTTTATCAAGGGTCTCTCATCACCCCCAGCTGTGGCGCTGGCTCTCTGAGCGAGGACGAGGCGAGGAAGGTTTATCAGATGACCCAAGAAGTGGCCGCCATCATCAGGAAGGATCTGGTCTTGTGAAGACGTGGAACGCCTTCACAAAGGGGTTAAGGCTTGACAAACAGGGATTAATTTCCTAGGATTTTTGTGCCAAAAATAACAAGGAGGGGTGGAAGATGTCCAAGGTGAAAGAGATACCCGCGGTGTGGATCTCCGCGGGGGCTTGTGGCGGCTGTGCCGTATCGATGCTCAATACCTTTGCTCCTTCCATAAAGAACATCCTGATCGATGAGGTCGTTCCTGCACGGCATATCAGCTTAAAATTTCAACTGAATATCTCAGCAGGTTCAGGGGACGCAGTCTTACAAGCGATAGAGGATGTGGGGAAACAGAACAAAGGTGCGTTCCTCTTGATCGTGGACGGTGTAGTGTCGACCGCTGATGGGGGTATTTTCTGTGTCGTGGGTGAGAAGGGGGAAAGGCCGATCCCTGTTCGCCAATGGGTGGTTGATCTCGGCAGACAGGCCTTGGCGGTGGTCGCCCTCGGGACCTGTTCGGCCTTCGGCGGCATACCCGGCGCACGGCCCAATCCCTCAGGGGTGAGACCGTTGATGGATATCTACCAAGAGGAAAAGATCAAGACACCCCTGATCAATATTCCCGGGTGTCCCCCCCATCCGGACTGGTTCGTCGGCACGGTGGCGAAGGTGCTCTTGGCCGGCTTGCCGCAGCCCGGTGACCTGGACGACTCGCTTCGTCCCAAGGAGTTCTATGGGATGCTCATCCACGAGAACTGTCAGCGGAGGCCGTACTTTGATGAGGGAAAATTCGCCAAGAAGTTCGGGGAGCCAGGGTGTCTCTATGAACTCGGGTGCAAGGGTCCCATCACCTATGCTGACTGTCCCCTGCGGCAGTGGAATAATGGGGTCAACTGGTGTATCAAGGCCGGCATGGGGTGTCAGGGGTGCACGCAGCCTGAGTTCCCCGATTTCTTGGGCTCCTTCTACGAGAAGCTCGTCGATGTTGATGTACCCAAGATCGGTGAATACTGGCAGAGAGGGGAGGGCTAAGAGCGATGGGGAAGATAGTAATAGATCCGATCACGAGAATTGAAGGGCATCTCAAGGTAGAGACCGTTGTTGAAGGTGGAGAGGTCAAGGAGGCTACGTGTTCGGGTATGCTCTTCAGGGGCTTCGAGAAGATACTGGTGGGCAGAGATCCGCGCGATGCCCAGATAATCACCCAACGGATCTGTGGTGTTTGCAACCACTGCCACACCACTGCGGCGACCCTGAATCTGGATAGTGCCTTTGGGATCGCCGATAAGATACCGGACAATGCCCGTGTTATGCGGAATTTGACCATGGGGTTCCATCAGGTCCAGGACCATATCCTCCACTTCTATCACTTGGCCGCCCTCGACTATGTCGATGTGACAAAGGTGGCAGCCTACGAGGGTCCTGACCGAACCTTGAACTCCATCAAGGCCTTTATCTCCCGGGGAGAACTTGCGCCCTTTGTCCCCCGTTACGAAGGGGATTACCGATTTCCCCCTGAGGTCGATCAACAATTGGTCTCCCACTACGTTCAGGCATTGGAGGTGAGGCGGCGGGGACATGAGGCGACGGCCATTCTGGCCGGCAAGGTCCCCCACGCCTGCGCGGTAACCCCCGGTGGTATGACCGAGATCCCCACCGTGGACAAGATCACAACCCTGTGGTGGAGGGCTAAGGAACTCAAGGAGTTCGTCGAAGACGTCTACGTCCTGAAACCAACAGAGCCAGAATTCAACAACTCTTCACCCTGAACTAGCAGTATGGAAATAA
>CAYQOD010000252.1:0-2892 GCA_964419065.1 uncultured Thermodesulfobacteriota bacterium
GTCCGGCTCAGAACATTGCTGTAGATATGACAAATAGCATCTTGGATAGCGTGGGTCTTTCCAAGAAAGCTTCGAATATCGCTGGCTCGCTCTCCCATGGTGACCAGAAGGTACTGGAGATTGCGATAGCATTAGGAAATGATCCTGAACTGCTGATCTTGGATGAGCCGACGGCGGGCATGTCTCCTCAGGAGACATCTGCGACGATGGAACTCGTTAAGGAGCTGGCCAGCAAACGGGGTCTGACCATCCTGTTTTGCGAGCACGACATGGAGATCGTATTCTCTATTGCCCAGAGCATCATGGTTATGTACCAGGGACAGACCATCGTTCAAGACAAACCGAGCGCGGTGAGAAGGAACAAGAAGGTGCAGGAGGCCTATTTGGGAGGTGGGGGAGTGAGTGATGCTTGAAGTGAAAGGCATTCATACCTTTTATGGTTTGAGCCACATCCTCTTCGGAGTCTCCCTCACGGTCAAGCGGGGAGAGGTAATTTGCCTTCTGGGTCGGAATGGGGCTGGAAAGACCACCACCATGAAGAGCATCATGGGGATCACACCGCCAAAGCAGGGGAGCGTCATATTCAAAGGGAAGGAGATTACCGGCAAGCAGCCGTACCTACTTGCCCGCAGGGGTATCGGTTATGTCCCCGATGATAGGAGGATATTTGCTGACCTTACTGTAGGGGAGAATCTCGAGATAGCAATGCGAAAGACCGAGGAGGGAGAGGGGTGGAGTAAGGAGAGGGTTTATGAGCTCTTCCCCGCCCTGAAGGATATAGAGCGCCGCAAGGGTGGCTGCCTCAGCGGTGGTGAACAGAAGATGTTGGCCATTGCCAGGGCATTGATGGGCAACCCCAAGCTCCTGCTCCTGGATGAACCCACCGAAGGACTGGCTCCTGTCATGGTTCATGCCCTGGAAGAGCAGATAAAAAGACTGAGGGAGGCTGGGTTGACCGTGCTGCTGGCCGAACAGAATGTGAGATCTGCCCTGCGGCTCAGTGACCGTGCCTACATCATAGATGACGGTAAGATCCGTTACAAGGGGAGCATTGAGGAACTCAAGAAGAATTCGGAAGTGAGGGAAAAATATTTGCTGATATAATTTTGAAGACTCTCCGTTATCGATTTGATCCTCTATGCTACGAGGCTATTGCTACAATTTACTAAAATCACCCCGCCTTAAAATACGGTCTCCTTTTTCCTCGATCATTATCTAGAAAATAGGTCTCAAATCCCCCCATCCCCCCTTTTCTAAAGGGGGGTGAGGGGGGATTGCCGATTTTCATGGTTCGTGGGTGGCGAACACATCATGATGGATTAGATTATAATTTTTTAATGTAATTTCTTAACTTTTTAGCGTTCTCTACAGCAAAACCGAAGGCATCGTTGTTGAAGTAGAGATAGAGGTCCCGTTCCTTCAGCCATTCCCTGATCTTGTCCCCCCATTGAGTCAGCTCTTCGTCCGTATAATTGGAGGTACTCAGAATCTCGCCACTGTGAAACCTCATATACGAGAAGGGGGCGGTCATGCGTTCCTCTCGTGGATAGGCAGGGGAGAGGGGGATGCATATGGCAAAGCCATGAGAGGCGAGGATATCATAACAGTCCTCTTGCAGCCAGCTTTTGTGTCTGAACTCAAAGGTGTGTCGTTTCTCAGAGTATTCGTCTTTTAACAGGTCGCAAAATTCTTGCAGTCTTTTCCTATTGAACGTGAGATTTGGAGGGAGTTGCCAGAGAATAATGGCCAACTTCTCTTTGAGACCTGAGGCATTTTCTTTATAGACCTTTATGGGCTGGCGACATTCCCTCATCCTCTTGATATGGGTGATGAACCTGCTCCCCTTGGCGGCGAAGATAAAATTCGCAGGGGTCTTTCTATACCAACCCTCAAAGGTTTTCCTGGAGGGAAGTCTATAGAACGTGACATTCAACTCCACGGTGTCGAAGTGTTGGCAGTAAAACTCCAGCCACTGAGACTGGGGGAGGCCTGTTGGATAGAAGATTCCTTCCCAGTGTTTATACGTGTACCCGCTGGTCCCGAGAAATAATCTGCCCATCGAGAATGTTCACCTTCTGACTGAGGTCCCGAAGGTCTCGATAGAATTTTATCAGAAATAACGGGAGGATTACACCATAATAGTTGCGTATCTCTAATATTCCAAAGAGAAATGAACTTTTGGCTTGACAAAACTTAGATATAGTTGTAAACACAAAAAAGGTCAAAATGGACTGTATCTTATTTGATCAGTAAGATCGCGTGATTCCGTTCGTCGAAGGAGAGTTGTAACGGATGAAGCAGATTGTAATAATCTTTCTTGGTTCGCTGATCATACTGCTCGGTCTTTGCTATGCGGAAGATCCCAATGCCCCTCAGAAGGTATTGGACAGAGAGATGGACTACATAGTAGAAAAGGGGGATACCCTGTGGGATATATCAGAGAGGTTCTACGGGGATCCCTTCTTGTGGCCGAGGCTCTGGCAGCAAAACCAGTATATCACCAATCCACACTGGATTCATCCTGGGGATCGCATCCGCCTCTATCCCTATAAGATATTGATCCAAGAAGAGATGCCGCCTACGGTTGAAGAGGCGAAACCGCCCACCGTTGAAGAGGTGAAACCCCTCCTTCCTCCTACGCTGGCGGAGGTTCCGGAACTTCCTCCCCCCCCTACCAAGATCAGGCTCGCCTCCTATCCAGAGGTCTACTCCGCCGGGTTCTTAACAAAGGAGATAGAGGGGATCGGCAGTATTGTCGGCTCCAGAGAAGATAGGGTGATGTTGAGTGAGGGAGATTGGATCTATCTCACCTTTCAGCAGGGAGTAGAGGTGAAAAAAGGTGATAGGTTCACCATCTTCAAGGTTGAGGGCCCGATAAAACACCCAACAACC
>CAYQOD010000253.1:0-2883 GCA_964419065.1 uncultured Thermodesulfobacteriota bacterium
GTTTTTCGCAATGAAAGTGTGTTCCCCACAGGCGTGGGGATGAACCGGTTACAGCCAAGAATGGATTAAAACAACTTCTATGTTCCCCACAGGCGTGGGGATGAACCGAGCTATACCGGTACTAGGCTGGTTTCTGTTAGATGTTCCCCACAGGCGTGGGGATGAACCGAGATATGCAGATGATCTCTCAGAGGATGGAGCATGTTCCCCACAGGCGTGGGGATGAACCGGAGATCGTTGTTTTGATCGGTCCGCAGGGGGAATGTTCCCCACAGGCGTGGGGATGAACCGTGCCATTCACGTCTTATCTTGACCATCACCACATGACCACAATACGGATAGCTTCCAAGCTCTCTCAGACCAGAAACAATCCGAGTCATGAGGGGGGTCAAATGGATATCACGAACCAACTTCCGTACAACTGAATTAAGGATATCCTGCTTGTCTGATCCGTTCGTGAATGATGAAATCGTCATGGAGAATGATACTAAATGCCCAATTCTCTCATCTTATCTCGTAACGTTGTGCGGGGGATCTGGAGGGCCCGTGCAGCGCGGGAGATGTTTCCCTGGAAGCGCTGTAAGGCCCTGCTGATATGTTCCCTCTCCACCTCTCTCAGGGGGGAGATCTCCTCCTGGGGCCGAGTAAACTCCAGGGGAAGGTGCCCTTTCTCGATCACCCGCCCATCGCACATAATGACCCCTCTCTCAACCAGGTTCTTGAGCTCTCGCACATTTCCCGGCCAATGATAGCGGAGGAAGACATCGTGCACCTCTTGCGAAAACCCCTCAATAGGCCTCCTCATCCTCTGAGAAAACTCACGGAGAAAGAATGTCGCTAGCACAAGGATATCCTCCTTCCGCTCACACAGGGGTGGTATGCGGATGAGGAAGGTGCAGAGGCGAAAATAGAGGTCCCGTCGCAGTCTACCCTCTTGGAGCATCACCTCGGGGTCATGGTTCGTTGCTGCCACGATCCTCACATCTACCGTGACGTTCTTCCTCTCCCCCAGGGCGCGGACTTCCCCCCTCTCTAAGACCCGGAGCAATTTCGGCTGAAGCTCTAACGGGAGGTCACCGATCTCATCGAGGAAGAGGGTACCTCCATCTGCCCATGCGGCGAGTCCTTTTCTGTCCTTGGTGGCCCCCGTGAATGATCCAGATTTAAAACCGAAGAGCTCTCCTTCGAAGAGATCCCGTGGGATGGCGCTGCAGTTTATATCCACAAAGTTACCCGTGCGACCCGAGGCCTTATGTATCAATCTGGCTACCACCTCTTTTCCCGAACCTGTCTCTCCCACGATGAGCACGGGAGCGGTATACGGGGAGACCCTCTCTATCATTCCCCTGATCTCCTCTAAGGGCCGCGTTTTGCCGATGAGCACAAACTCCTCTTTTGCATCGCGATAAGAAATCCTCTCCTGGAGAGAAACCACCTCTTCCACCCGCTTCAAGATGAGGGAGAGCTCTTCGAGGTCCACGGGCTTCGTGATATAGTCATAGGCCCCCTCCTTCATGGCCTTGACGGCAGTAGCGGCATCATCACGTCCTGTCAAAACGATAATATGAGCGAGGGGGACCGCCTCTCGCAGTTTCGGTATCAGCTGAATCCCATCGATATCGGGAAGGCCCAGATCTAAGAGGACACACCCATATCCCCTGGTGGCCTCATTCACCCCCTCCCAACCTTCTCTGACGGCGGTCAGGCTGTACCCATGATCCGTCAGATATTCAGCGACGGAAAAGGCGAAGGGTTCATCATCTTCTATCAACAACACATCCATCTCTCTACACCTCATCGAGCCTCAAAAGAGGGAGCGATACCTTGACCCTTGTGCCACGCCCTTGCGGGCCTTTGGAGAGCTCCAAGAAGCCGCTGCATCCCTTCGTGAGGGTCTCCACCACAAACAACCCCAGCCCCATCCCGTACGGTTTGGTGGAGATGAAAGGCTTCTCACCGAGGGAGTTCAGGACCGCTTCAGGAATACCCTTGCCGTTGTCTATAACTTCCATCTCCACCGTGTCATCTTGCATATCTAAGCCCACTGTTATCTCCCCTCCCTCTCCTTCTACCATGGCCTCTTCGGCGTTTTTTATGAGATTGGAGAGTATCTGATGAAAGTTATCGGGATTCCCTCGGAAGAACACATCCTTGTTCTTCAACTCTAACCGTATATCGATCCCCTTCTGTTGCAGTTCCTCACGATAGAGGTCCACAACACCTTGAACCACCTCAGATAGGTTGAAATTGACCATATACCGTATAGTAGGCCGAGAGATATATTTGACCGAAGCGAGGAGAGAATTGAGACGATCGATCTCCCTGATAATTCTCCCCGTATAGGCCTTGACCTTATTCTCCTGTTCAGCGGAAGACTTAAATTTTGCCTCCAAGGATTGGGCCAAGGCCCTGATGGCCCCGAGGGGGTTCTTAAACTCATGAATAAGGATGGAAAAGAATTTGATGATCTCGTCTTCCGGGGGGTAGATCTTGACAAGATGTGCATTTTCCCCTGTTTTGCTCACCAACGGTATTTTTACAAATCGATAGTGCCCAGGCGATGTAAAGAAATCCTTCGCCTTGTCGTCGGCATATAAGAGATCTCCCCCCTCATCTATAATCAGGATGTAAGGCCCGCTCATCCCCTGAACCACCTACCTGCAGTGTACGATATTGGGCGCAATTCTTCAACTCTATGCTTAGAAAATAAGCACCCTTGGAATTTATTCTTATTCTCTCACACAAAGCCACAAAGCTCTATATCTCCGTTGATTATTCTTCACTATTCTTTGAGGCCTCGTGTCTTTGTGTGATTATTTTTATAATTACCTAGAAAATAAAACCTCTGGATTTCCTCTCCCCTCGGGGAGAGGATTAAGGTGA
>CAYQOD010000254.1:0-2861 GCA_964419065.1 uncultured Thermodesulfobacteriota bacterium
GACCTTCGTTTCGAAGGTGAACGGGTTCCTTCCCTCATGGTCCTCTCTGATTCCGGAAACGTCATACACATGCGCTCCTTCTCGAAGATCTTTGCGCCAGGCATGCGTCTCGGATGGGTAGCGGCCATGCCGGAGCTTGTACGGAAGATGGCGATAGCCAAGCAGTTTGTGGACTGCGCAACGAACACCCTCGCTCAATACATCCTGCTCGAGTTTATTCAGAGCGGGCTTCTTGCAGAGAGGATAGCCGCGAATAACAGATACTATCGAGGAAAACGCGACTTCATGCTCGGGCAGATTGAAAGGCACTTTCCTGCCCCCGTGGTTTGGAACCGTCCTTTGGGGGGGTTTTTCGTCTTCGTGCGGCTGCCCGAGCATCTGGACGCCGACAAGCTTCTGGTCGAGACGCTGGAGCACCATGTAGCCTTTGTGCCCGGCTCGTCCTTCTTTATTGATGGGAGTGGTAAGAACACCTTCAGGCTTTCCTACTCCCAGGCGAGCGAAAGCGACATTGAAGCTGCGGTGATCGAGATCGGACGTTCCATACGGTCGGCCCTGGATAGAGCCACACACTGAGAAGGGACTGCGGTGGCAAGGATATCCGATCCCCACACTATGAATCACAACGGCTGGTCCCGAATCGCTATGATCAATTGATGGGGTATGCTGAGTGGAAGGTAGATGCGCTTCAGGAGGATGAGGCGTATGTACCCAAGGCCGATCTAAATCCAAGGCGAAAATAGTAGTCGCAAGTAAGCTGCCACTCTCATCACTCCTCCCGATGGATACACTCCACCGGACATGATTCTATCGCCTCTTCAATCTGGTCTTCAGGCCCCCCTTCCGGTTTGATGACCTCTGCCTTGTCCGTCTCCTCATTGAGCCTGAAGACCTCCGGGCAGAGATCCTCACACGTACCACACCCGATACACTCCTCCTCATCTATGTAAATGCGACCCATCGAAACCCTCCATTCGTAAAAATGTGAAGTCGAAAAATCAGAAATCTATTAAACTATACGAACAACCGCCATGGAAATCAACGCCAAACTTTTCAAGCTACCAATCGCTCTCTTTCCAGGACTTCACCCCTGGCACTGATTGTCACTTGATCAATAGGGATTGTCTTACCTGCTAATTCCATTCCCTTTTTGATGATCGTGGGCAGACCATGGCAGCAGGGTACCTCCATCACCACCACGGTGACGCTCTTGATATCAGCCGTTTTGAAGATGTCGACGAACTTCTGGACATATGCCAGGGCGTCATCGAACTTCGGGCACCCAACCATGACGACCTTCCCCCTGAGAAAATCCTGGTGGAATGCGGGATAGGCCACCGGTGTGCAGTCCGCTGCCACGAGCAGATGGGCCTTCTTCAGGAATGGAGCAGTTGGCGGTACCAGCCTAATCTGAACTGGCCAATGGGAAAGGGCCGTTTCGACACGTTCGGGGGGTTCTGATGTATTGGTCTCCTGGTGGGACGGCGGCGCTGCGAAGGTCTGGACCTGGCTCGATGGGCAGCCACATGCAAGGGTCGCCTCTACTGGCTTCTCTGTCTGTTCCTGCGCTTTCAGATGCTCCTCGGTGGCCTCTTCATCAAACTCCTCGGCCTCTCGTTCGATGACCGTGAGGGCCCCGGTAGGACACTCCCCCAAACAGGCCCCCAGGCCATCACAGTACTTCTCTGCGATCAACCTCGCCTTGCCATCGATGACCTGTATAGCCCCCTCGGCACAGGCGGGCACGCACTGCCCGCAGCCGTTGCAGAGATCTTCGTCGATCTCGATGATCTTTCGTAATGTTTTCATGGCTTCCTCCTTTACAATAAGACCTGATCGTGAATCCTTCGGTCCTGTCTCACTATGATTCAGGCTCAACAGCACGCTCCTTGCCAACTCACACCCCCCTTCGGTCAGGAACGACCTGGCGATGAGTTCGACCAAACTCTCTCCCTCCAGAGGGGCTTCTTGCTGTCTCTCCTCCAGGTTGACGATGAGATCGGCATCGTAGATCACCTTGAAGTTGACGCTCTCTTCGGGTCTGGGATGGTGATGGTGGCCGATGATGTCGCACACCTCCTCGATGAGCTCCTCCGGGGCCTTGAGTCTCATTAAAATCTCCCGGGCGATGGGAGGCCCCTCTTGCTCCTGATATCTCGCCTCTGTGCTGTTATATTTTTGCTCTGCCTCATGGATACCGATGTCGTGCAGATAGGCGGCCGTCAAGACCACTGCTGAATCACCCTGTTCCTTCTTGACGATCCTCTCAGCGTATCTGGCCACCTTGCTTGCATGGCCGATCCGATGGAAGTCATACTGAAAGTAGCGCTTCATCTCGATCTCGATAGCCACCCGGTCTTTAAAGAGATTTTCTCTTTGGACCAAGAGGTCCGGCGGTAGATCTCCCACGCACTGCTCAGCAAATTGGCAGTAGGAGGCACAGCTGAAATCCATCTTGGGATTCACGATCTTTATATTGCACTGTTTGCACGTACGAATAGGTTCATCCTTGAAGAACTCTATCTCCTGTCCGCACTGGGGACACTCCACATCAGAGATGGCATCTGATCCCCAGAAACGGCTATCCTGTCCTGGGCACTGCATCGTATCCCTCCTTTTTTATCATCGTTTCATCTACCATAACCCGTTTGACTGAACGTGTCCTTGACGTATATCAAATTATCTCCCCTCTATGGTCTCCACGTCTGAATGTCCTTACACAGACTTCAGACGCTCTATTACAATTGCTGACGGGCCTCATTATTGCCTAGAAAATAACCACCACTATCTCCTCTCCCTTGGGGGAGAGGATGAAGGTGAGGGGGAAACATTATATCCACCCTCACCCCCCGGCCTCGCCG
>CAYQOD010000255.1:0-2853 GCA_964419065.1 uncultured Thermodesulfobacteriota bacterium
CTTTGTCGGCAACCAGAGGTCATCGGAATCCAGAAAGGCGATGAACTCTCCCCGGGCAAGCTCAATACCCCGGTTGCGGGCCGCGCTCACGCCCCGGTTTACCTGGTAAATATAGATCAACCTCTCATCGTTGCTGGTGAGGACCTCTTCGGTATCATCAGTGGAGCCGTCATCCACCACGATCAGTTCAAAGTCCTCATACGTCTGGGCAAGGACTGAGTCCACTGCCTCCAGCAAAAAGTCCTTCCGATTATAGGTAGGGATGATCACCGATACCCGGGGCATTGACTATCCTCCCAATGTGTCAGGGCCCTCCCTTTTTTTCATGAGAGGATAAGATCCACGAACTTCCTCTCACGAATATCGACGAGACCCCGATCAGTCAACCGGAGGTAGGGAAGGCCGGTAAACACAAGGGTCTGAAATGTAAGAAAGGGGCGAGGGATGGTACACCCCAGGGCCCTACACCCCTCCTCTATCTCAGTCATCCTCTTGGCGATCTGCTCTAACGGCATGTCGGAGATGAGGCCACAGATGGGCATGGGGAGCTCGGCGATCACCGCCTCACCCCTCACCACGATAAATCCCCCTTGGTGCTCCAGGAGGCGGTTTGTGGCAAAGGCCATCTCCCGCTCCGTGGCACCCATTGTCAGGATATTGTTGGTATCCCAGATGAGACTGGTGGCCACCGCCCCTTCCCTGATCCCCAGACCATGGATAAAACCCACGGCCCTCTGAGGCTGGCGGCTGTGCTTGTAGATATGGGCCATCTTGATGATGTCGTTTTCTACATTGGAGGTGAGATTTCCATGGTGTGTTGGTAGCTCGGCCCGCATCTCTTTGGTAATAGTCTCATTAACGACATCAACTACCCGTAGCTGGGCCCTCTCGCCATCAAACAAGATGCGGAAATCATCCTCCTGCACCCCCTTTAAGGTAAAGGTGTGGTAGGCGGCCTCAGGGTAACGGTGAGGGGGCAGGGGCACAACCAACCTCCCCTCCTCGGCCACCACCACGCCGTTCTTGATCACTTTTGAAACCACCATTTCCCTCAGGTCAGCAACGAGGAGGAGGTCTGCAATCTTACCAGGGGCTATTCCCCCCAATTCCCTCAGGCAGAAGTAATCGGCAGGGTTGATAGTGACCATCTGTATGGCGGTAACAGGATCAAACCCGCAGGAGATGGCTCGACGCACCAGTTCATCCATGCACCCCTCGCGAACCAACATCTCGGGGTCGGCGAGATCAGTGCAGAGCATCACCCGCCTCAGATCTAACCCCAGGTCTTTGATGGTGGAGATGGCGGTAAGCTCCCGCCTGATAGAGCCTTCCCTGATCATGGCACCCATCCCCAACCTCAACCTCTCGAGGGCCTCCTCAGCAGTGGTGGCCTCATGACATGATGATGTGCCTGCAGCGCAGTAAGCGATCAACCGTTCACCGCGGGCGCCCGCTGCATGACCCTCTCTGGTCTTGCCTAACTTCTGAGTCACGGCGTACCTCTCGAGGGCCCTCTCGTCCAGACCGATGACCCTCGGCCAGTAGGTCTCACCGACACCCAGGACCAAATCCTCCCTGATCACCTCCTGAAAGTCCTCAAATGAGAACCCTTTGCTGGTCTCGAATTCGGGAAAGGGGGGGATCATGGAAGGTGCTAGGATGAAGATCCTCAAGGGGAGATCCCGCGTATCCTCTATGAACCATCTGACCCCATCCCTGCCAGTGGCATTGGCGATCATAGCAGACTCCGAGATGGCCGTGGTATTTCCATGGGGGACGGCATAACGGGCGTATTCAGCACACTGGAAGATGCTGTCCAGGTGGGTGTGAGGATCGATGAATCCGGGGGTGATGTACATCCCACGGGCATCAATGACGTGAGTCCCATCCCCGATCAGGTGACGGGAGTCCTCACCGACGTAGGCGATTCTGGCCCCCTTAATCCCCACCGAACAATTATCCTGCATCTCTCCCGTGTAGACATTGACCAGAGAGCCATTCAGGGCCACCAGATCGGCCTTCTCCTCCCCCAGGGCCGTCCGTATGCTGCGCCGTATCTGTTCACCGCTGACCTCTCCCTCTTTCATTGCTGCCTCCTGCAGTTGATCCCTCAAGAAGACGGAATTCTACCACGTTTGCCACGGAGGGCAAAGAAAAACCACATCTTCCCGTGGGTAAACATTCACCTTGAACAACAGAGATAAAATGAATATAATAAACATCATAAAATTCTGCGACAGCAGATCCACGAATTCACGAGGAGCCTGCAGAAAATCTTGTCTTTAAGGAGCGGAAACATGAATCAAGGAAACGAACTGAGAAAATTCGTCGGTGCCTCTCAATATGTGCTGGACGATGAACTAGCCGAAACCGTCAATATCTCCATAGCCCTGGAGATGCCCCTCTTGCTCAAGGGAGAGCCTGGCACCGGCAAGACCATGCTGGCGCACGCCATTGCCGAGGCCCTCTCCAT
Organism: uncultured Thermodesulfobacteriota bacterium; assembly: GCA_964419065.1. Taxonomy (GTDB): domain Bacteria; phylum Desulfobacterota; class B13-G15; order B13-G15; family RBG-16-54-18; genus CAYQOD01. Next base: position 2,474 of record CAYQOD010000255.1, read on the forward strand.
GAGGTTGACCGTCCTGAACGTCAAATCGAGTATGAAACTCATCGATGCCCTCTACCAGTACGATACGCTCACTCGTCTAAACGATAGTCGATTTGGAGACTCCACGAGGGATGTCAGCAATATCGAAGAGTACATCAGGATGGGCAAGATCGGGCAGGCCTTTGTCTCCGATGAGCGGGTGGTGCTGCTGATAGACGAGATCGACAAGGCTGACACCGACTTCCAAGACGACATGCTGGATGTCCTCGACCAGATGGAGTTCGATATCATCGAGATCGATAAGACCATCGCGGCGAAACACCGACCTATAGTGGTCATTACATCCAATGCCAAGAAGGACCTCTCCGATCCCTTTCTCGGCCGCTGCAATTTCCATCACA
>CAYQOD010000256.1:0-2851 GCA_964419065.1 uncultured Thermodesulfobacteriota bacterium
CATCTTCCCCTCCCTTGCATTCTGGATGGCGTAATCCACCTCCGACATCTCCACCTTCAGGTCTTCGATCTTTCCCTCTATTTGAACAAGCTTCTGGGCCAATCCCTTTTCCTTCTCGGTAAGATGAGCAAGGGTTGCTCCTTCTCGAAAGGTGAGAAGTGCCTCCTCCGCCTTGTGTAGCCGTTCTTCTATAAGATGAAGCCGTTGCTCCACAAACTTTTTCGCCTCGAAAATCCTTTTGTTCCTCGAGGCGATGCTGAACGCCCTATATTGTTCTGCAACGAGGTTGGCCAACCTCTGAGCCTCCTCCGGGCTGGAGGAAGTTGCACTGATAGCGATTATATTAGAGAGCCCCTGGCGTTCAGGGGAGATGGAGCCTCGGAGAGAAAAGATGGCCTTCCGGTATTCCTCGTTGGTACTCAGATCTTCTAGGCTCACCTCTCGGGGGATCAATCCCAAAACCTTTGCCACCTTCTCCAGGACATCAAAGCTCCTGATCATCTCCATTTGCCCTTCCATCACATCTCCAATGGGATACGAGATGACCTCCATCAAGAACCCCGTCACGTCGGTAACGCGCTCTACCTTCACTGAGGCGGTCGCTTCATAGAGGGGGGAAGGGGCGGTAACATAGGTGCCGAAGACGACAGCCGAAAGGGTGAGCAGAAGGACCAATAATATGATCCTCTTCCTCTTCTTTAAGATAAAGAGATAATCTCTTATAGAAAGGTCATATCCTTTTTTCTCCATCTTGTCCTCATTCCGCTAGAGTCTTGACGGTAGCCCCTCCATGAACCGGGATAGAGAGGACTTCTATGGAGGGACGGATTTTCTGTATAAAGGCGTTCCAATTCCCGATGTGGCTTCTGGGTATAAATATGATGTCGTTCTGGGCAAGGAGGACATCTTTTATCTCCTTACCCTTGACCGTTCCTTTTATATTGACCCGAATGAGCGTCGGATTATCCAACTCCCCCCGTATAATTCTCATGTCCCTCAGCACGGCCGTGTCCGTATATCCACCTGCATGGGCCAGGATCTGCAAGAGGGTGAGCCCCGCGGTAAAATCGTATACTCCCGGTCTCTTCACCTCGCCAAGGACAAAGATCTTCTTACCCCGACATTCCTTTAAGATGAGGTCTACGCTGAAGTCCCGAAGGTATTTGCTGAGTTCCGTATGGGCATTTTCCCGAATATCGTCAACGGTAAGGCCTGCCGCTTCTACCTCCATGAACGAGATCGCTATCTTACCGGAAGACATCACCGTTGTATCATATTCCTTCAGCGTTACCCCCTCCCTCAACCTCACCGTCAGTATATCCCCTACCCCCACGATATAGACGTGACGGCTGTCCTCCACGTTATAGGCTGGCTCGTCACAAAAGATTATGGTCGCAGAGATGAGAAGAACCAATACGACGGTCACTGCTATCTTCAGCCCCCTCATACGAGACTCCTCGTAATAAAAAACTTTTGATCACTGTCCAAATCCACAACCCTGGGTTTCCTGTATTCTACGTCGTTCTTATCATGGGTGATCTTCACCACAGGACGCATCGGGTTTGCCCTATTTTCCTCAACCACCTCCCCCTTCTCCCGGCTGTTCAACTCCACGATGCTCCCCACCGGAAAGAGGAAATAGGCGATCAACGACTTGAGTACACCGGAGGGAAATTTCTCTTTCTCCCTCGTCACGATCTCCTTGATCGCCTCAAATGAGGAGTAATATTTCTCTCGGTAAGGACGGGTGTGCATGAGGCTATCATATATGTCAGCAACACCTATGATATAGGCGAACTCATGGATCTCCCCCCCAGCGAGCCCATGCGGATACCCACTACCGTCCATCCTCTCATGCTCCTGCAGTACTATCTTGGCAACCTCCTCCAAAGGCTTGATGCGTTCGTATCCGTAGACCGGATGTCTCTTAATGTCATCGACTTCGGAAGGTGAGAGGGATCCCTTCTTCGTCCATATATTCTTCGAAATCTCTCCCATGCCCACATCATGAATGAGGGCTGCCAGGGATAACCTCTGCAATTCATCATCACTGTAACCCATCCCCATAGCCACCTTCCCCCCCTGGATCGCTACGTTCACGCAGTGGTGCAGGAGGTAGATCTCAGGCTCTTCCCCAAATATCGCCCTCTTAATGATCCCTCGATCCGTACGCAAAACCCGGATAAATCGGGGAATCATCGGCACAAGCTCTTTCTCCAACAGATCTATTGCATTGTTCCCCCCATTGTAATAGTAAAACCTATTAAATATATTGATCAAATCTTCATAAATATTATTTATATCTAGATTTTCTTCCGGTGCCATAAGTACCTCTCGTACGGGTGTCCATAAGACCTCCCGTTCCCCTGCGAGTGAATCCCTTTCTGCCGCTACCGCCTGCACCATTTTGGCATCAATAAACTCTCTCCCCCTGATCGCCCCGAGGAGGAGGGCAGCGTCACATATATGGTTTATGGTGCGGGGCAACCCCCCTGAATATCGGTATATCATCTGAACGGCTTCCTCGGTGAATATGTTACTGTTTTCGGCCTGCGCCTTTTTGAGATGATACTCTATATAATCACCCGTCTCCTCCAAGCTGAGGGTGCCGAGGACATAAAACACCCCTATCCTCTGGGTAAACCCTTCCTGCTCCCTGAGGATGGGGAGGATCTCAGGCTGGCCCAAGAGAAAAAGGATCAAAACAGAGGATCCATTCCATGACCAGTTGGTCAACAATCGAAGCCTTTCCCAGATCTCTCTGTCCTTTATCGTCTGACATTCATCGATGAGCCATATATTTATTATCCCTTTTTCTACGTTAGCCCTCAGTTTATCCCTAAGGGTTATC
>CAYQOD010000257.1:0-2849 GCA_964419065.1 uncultured Thermodesulfobacteriota bacterium
ATCGTTCAGCGGCAGATGAGAGGCCTTGGCAACGGAGGTCTCGACGTTGGTCAGCTCTGTGCCTCTGATCTTTTGCTCCACAGCGGCTATCATCGCAGGCTGAATGTCAATCGCCACCAGTTTCCCGCCGGGTTCTGTGCGGCGTGCCGCCTCTACGGTAAAGGCGCCCGGACCAGACCCTAGTTCCAGTACCCGTTCGCCAGGGAGGATGCCCACACGGTCGAGGACTGAACGCATATACCAGCGACGGATCGGATTATCTACGACCCATCGAAACGAGGCGGGACACGGTCCCCGATCACAAACCTTTGAGAATAGTCTGATCACCACGAGCCAGAGAAGGAGCAAACCACCACACCCGAGCAGGACTGTCCACAGCACGCCAGCTAAGATCATATCTCTCTCTCCAATTTCTGTCGAACTCCTTAGGTGTGTAGTTATCTCACGTCTCCTGTCGGTTTGAGGCCCTGCATGGTTACCCCAGACCCAGGAGAGTCCCACCCTGATAGATCATAAAAGGGAGAATCCAACCGAGCACCAGGCTATAGCCCACGGCGAGCAATGTCCAGCGCCAATTAGTCTCCCGCTTTATGGTGGCAATGGCGGCGATACAGGGTATGTATATGAGGGACATGACCATAAAGGCATAGGCGGAAAGGGGTGTGAACTGATTCTGGATAACGTCGATCAGTCCCGCCCCCTCAACCCCGTAGAGGGTCCCCAGTGTGCCTACGACGACCTCCTTGGCCAAGATCCCGAAGAGCAGCGCCACCCCGGCCTGCCAAAAGCCGAAGCCAGCTGGTTTCAGCAAGGGGGCGAAGGCCGAGCCTACCATGCCGATCACACTCTCCTGAGAGGCGTACTCCACCCCGAAGGGGAGAGAGGCCAGAGCCCATATCAATACGACGCCGAAAAAAATGATGGTCCCCGCCTTACGCAAGAAGAGGCTGCTCCGTTGCCACATGTGGACGATCACCCCCTTGAGGGTAGGAAGTCGGTAAGGAGGCAATTCCATGATGAGCGGTGCCGCCTCCCCCCTAAAAAAGACTCCCTTGAATATCCTGGCCACAATCACTGCCAGAGCGATCCCCATCAGATAGAGTGAGAAAATGACCAGCCCCTGATGGTGAGAGAAGAATGCGCCCGCAAAGAGGATGTATATGGGGAGCCTTGCCGAGCATGACATCAAGGGATTCACCAGGATGGTGAGGATTCGATCCTTGTTCGATTCCAGGGTCCTGGTCGCCATGATGGCCGGGATGTTACAGCCGAACCCAATAAGCATGGGAATAAAGGATTTTCCGTGCAGTCCCAGGGCGTGCATGAACCTGTCCATGACGAAGGCGGCCCGGGCCATATAGCCTGAGGCCTCCAGAATAGCAATCGCCAGAAAGAGGAGCATAATATTGGGGAGAAAGACGAGGACGCTGCCCACGCCTCCGATAATTCCATCGGACAAGAGGGAGGAGAGCCACTGAGGACCCCCTATACTACGTATTCCAGAAGAGACACCTTCTCCGAGCCAGCCCATGAACGCATCGATGCCATCGGCCAACGGTGCGCCGAGGGTAAAGACGAGTTGGAAGACAAGCCACATCATCGCCAAGAAAATCGGGATTCCTGCGTACCGGTTGACCAAGATGCGATCTAATCGGTCGGAGATGTCCAGGCGCTCCATGACACCCAGCCTTTTTCGAGTGGCTTCCTTTACCAGACCTGATAAAAAGGCATACCTCCTCTCTACCAGTGCAGTTTCCAGATCATAGCCCAGGTGCCGTTCGAGCTTGGCCTGGCTTTCCCGAACCAGCGGTCCCACCTTACTGTTCGCCACCTTTTTCAGAATTTCGGCATCACCCTCAAGGAGCTTGATGGCCACCCAGCGAGAAGGATATCCTGGGAGGCCTGCCGCCTTTTGCAGGGCCTGTATCTCCTCTTCGATGTCTTGGTCGTAGTCGATCTTGAAGGAATCTGCCTTTTCACTTGATAGCTTAACAATTGCCTCCTTCAGCTCCTCCATTCCCCCCCCTCTATGGGCAACCGTCTGTATGACACGGATGCCTAAGACTGCAGAGAGCTTCTCTGTATTAATCTCTATCCCCTTGCTCCTAACCATGTCCATCATATTCAGATCCAGTATGACATGTAATCCCAGTTCAAGGAGCTGGGTGACGAGATAGAGGTTTCTCTCCAGGTTGGACGCATCAATAACCACCACCACGGCATCGGGCTTTTCCCTTAACAGAAAATCCCGGGCTATCCTCTCATCCATGGAATAGGCTGTGAGGCCGTATATTCCGGGGAGATCAATGACAGTGATTTCATGGCCGTCATGGGTAAATATCCCTTCCTTCTTTTCGACCGTTACGCCAGGCCAGTTCCCCACGTGTTGCCTCCCCCCTGTCAGATTATTAAAGACCGTAGTCTTGCCCGAATTCGGATTCCCTGCCAGGGCTATCTTCATCTTTTTCACCTTCTTTTCGACCCTCATTTTACCTTCCCCCTTCATTGAGAATTCTGAATAGCATGGTTTTGGATTAAAGAGGTATTTCTGAAGCTTAGATTAAGGGATAGGGGATACAAGAATCCTCTGGGCCATTCCATACCCCAAGCCAAGCCTCACCCCTCCTCTACCCACGATCAAGGGCCCTGGTCTATTTGCAACCACCTCAATTTCGACACCCGGGTAGAAGCCCATATGCGCAAGTCTCCTGCTCAGGCCCCTTCCACCTCTGATCTCTGCTATTCTTACTCGTTGTCCCGGTCTCACCATGCTGAGTGGCATCACCTATTCCACCGCCTCCACTGCAATGGCCTTGGCCTCCTCCCTGCGGAGGGAAAGGTGGTATCCT
>CAYQOD010000258.1:0-2847 GCA_964419065.1 uncultured Thermodesulfobacteriota bacterium
CACCGATGAGATCGAGGAGACCCTTGGACCGCTCTTTTGCCCTGCCCAACAGGTGTCTCTGTTTCTCGGTTATCTCCCCGGCCAGGCCTTTCAGGATCAGGTTGATGTTCTGTCCGATGGCCGAGATAGGAGAGCGGAGCTCATGGGAGACCATGGCGATAAAGTCCCCCTTCATGCGGTCGAGCTCCAAGAGATAGGTCATATCTTCCAAGACCGTTACCGTTCCCAATACATCTCCCGCTTCGTTCTTGACCGCTGCGGTATGGGCCCTGATGAGGGAATCCCCAATCTGGAGTTCTTGGGAGATGGTGGTCACCTCCGGGTTTGTCGGCTCCAGGACCCCTTGCACGGCCTCAACGAGCTTCTCATCCCCTCCGACATCGCACAGGGGTTTCCCCAAGACGGCATCGGTCCCGAGCCCCAACATCTTTCCCGCAGCCGGGTTGGTGAGCACGATCCTCCCCTCTCTATCGGTCACCAAGACCCCACCAACCATACAGTTGATGATGGTCCTCACCTTGCTCCTCTCCGTGGTCACATCTCTGAGGCTGCGGGCCGCCTCCTCCTTCAACCGCTCGGCCTCCAGCTCGAGCCTCTTCTTTTCCAATGCCCTGTTGACCACCATACGGAGCTGATCCGGTGAGAAGGGTTTGGGGATGAAGTCGTATGCCCCCTTCTTCATGGCCTCTACCGCGGAGTCGACGGTAGCATAGCCGGTGATAACCACAATCAGGAGGGCCGGATTGACCTCTCTGGACGCCTCCAGCACCTCCATCCCGCTCATCCCCGGCATCTTCAGGTCTAAGAGGACCACGTCATACCCCTGTGGGTCCTCCTGGATTACCGCTAGTCCCTCCTCCCCGTTGGCTGCTGTGAAGACCTCGCATCCCTCTTTGGCGAGGATGCGCTGGCAGCCGTCGCGCATCACGGCCTCATCATCGATCACGAGGATTTTCGTCACATCACCCACCATCTATCCTCCACCTTGCTGCAGTACCGAGGCTATTTGGAGATGAGAACCTCTATCCGCTTGACCAGTTCCTCGGGTTCCACCGGTTTGTCGACGTAGTCATCCGCCTCCGTCTCCATTCCCATCTGCTGCGTATACCTGGTGCTGGAAATCTTGGAGACGACGGCGGTGAGCAAGAGGATGGGGATAGATCGATATGTTTCATCACCCTTCAACTCCTTGCAGACCTCGTATCCGTCTTTGTCCGGCATCATCACGTCGAGGACGATGAGATCGGGGTCCTCCGTCTTGGCCTTCTCGAGCCCCTCAACCCCTCCGTAGGCAGCGGCTACCTCATAGCCCTTGCTCTCCAGGATGGTGGAAACAGCCTCCACCAGATCAGGATCATCATCCACTATCAAGATCTTAGCCATCTCTCTCCTCCTTCGTTTTTCATAGTGTCATACCTTCGGTCTTGGGAGCAGGCCTGCTCCCTCCGCTATCTCCCGCACCTTCTCCTCCCACTCAATGGCCATGATGTGCACACCTCGCACCCCTTCTACCTCCCGTACCCTCTGGATGCTCTCGATACAGATCTTTATCCCTTCATCCCCCTGCTTCTCCTTAGCAACGCCCTTCAGCCGCTCTATGATATCATCGGGCACATCCATCCCCGGCACCAGGTTCTTCATGTACTTGGCCATGCCGACGGACTTGAGAGGGGTGACGCCGGCCAGGATGTTGACCCTCTCATGGAGCCCTCTATCGACCACCTGGCGCATCCACTTCTCGAAGCGATCCATGTTATAGATGCACTGGGTCTGGATGAACTCAACCCCAGCGGCTACCTTTTTGGCCAGCCTGAGGGCTCGTACCTCGAAGGGATCGGCAAAGGGGTTGGCGGCCGCCCCGATGAAGAGGCGTGGGGCCTTGGTGAGCTCCTCGTCATTGAGAAACCTCCCGTCATCCCTCATCTTCTTCACCGTCATGATGAGCTGGATGGAATCGAGATCATAGACGTTCTTGGATTGGGGGTGGTCGCCAAAGCGCTGGTGATCCCCGGAGAGACAGAGGATGTTGTTGATCCCGAGGGCGGCCGCCCCCAGGATATCGCTCTGGATGGCGATGCGGTTGCGGTCCCTCGTGACCATCTGGAGGATGGGATCGAAACCCATCTCCTTGAGGATCAGACAGGAAGAGAGGCTCGACATCCTGACCACCGAGGTCTGGCAATCCGTCACGTTCGCCGCATCCACCACTCCCTTGAGCACCGCGCCCTTTTCGCGGATGGCATCAGGATCTGCCCCGCGGGGGGGACCACACTCTGAGGTAACGGCAAATTCCCCCTTCTCCAGGATCCGCTCCAGGTTGCTGGCCGTCTTCATTGCCTCATATCCTCCCTGACCATCCTCCTGAGACCACCGTCTCTGCTGGTTGACCAATCTTTAATGGGGAAGATCTCCATAAATCTCTCCTCAAATTCCCCCAGGGCCTTGAGGCGGTCGATGATGAGCTGCCAGCCGCATTCAATCTCCGGATCCACCTCACACTTTCCCTTGGAGGAACCGCCGCAGGGCCCGTTGAGCAGACTCTTGGAACAGCGGGTGATGGGACAGATCCCGCCGGTGAGGTGCAGGACACATGCCCCGCACCCCTGACACCGCTCGCCCCAAACCCCCTGCTCAACAGCCCCACCCATAAAGGTCGTGTTCAGTCCGGGCAGGGCCGGGATATCCTTGTAGTGCTCGGCCATATACTGAACCCCCACCCCGCAGGCGATGGAGAGGATGGCCTGATAGTCCCCGGCAAATCCCCTGATCTGCTCCACGTACTCAGGGTCACACTGCCGCTCCAGGGTTACCTCCCGGATCTCTATCTCTCTGCCATCCCTCTTTCGC
>CAYQOD010000259.1:0-2842 GCA_964419065.1 uncultured Thermodesulfobacteriota bacterium
ACGGAGCTTCGGCCTGCGGCGCGTCCTGGTCCTCGTCGTCGACGACCTGCGCGGCATCCTCATAGAGACCTCAATGAGAACTTTATTTAAAACTATAAGTATAACATTATAAACAGAAAAGTCAAGGGCCCTGCGGCGTTAGGGGAGGGCGGTAGGGGGATGAAGCGTACCCCCAACCTTTGACTTTCCATCAGTGTCTTCGCGTAGCGATAGCGCATGTAATGATTTATCCCCTTTATTGGCCAAAAGGATGGTTTCCTCATTACGCTGCCGTGCTCATGTGTTAGACATCTCTGCGCAGGACTGTATTCGGCGCGACCAAAAGATTAGGTACCCATTCCTGAAATACCTATGCTATATTTATGTATCGGGAGCAGCGATTCGTGTCCATACTGGCAGACGGATCTAAACATAAAGCAAAACTATGACCATCCGCAAGATTCTCATCTCTACCCCAATTCTGATTATAGTATTCTTGCTCCAGTCATACTTCTGGGTACCCACCTATGAGGAGCAGACCAAGGGTAATCCTGAGCGTCTCAATGAATACATTAACGCCTCCATCGGTGATGCCAGCATCCTGAACCCGATCCTTTCGGCGGACTCTGCCAGCAGCGATATCGAGAACATGGTGTTTGAGGGTCTCATCGACCGGGATGAAGAGCTCCGCTTCAGGGGCCGGTTGGCCACATCCTGGGAGATCTATGAGGAGGCCTTCTTCTACGTAAACGAGACCGCCGACATCCCCCACGTGGGAAAGGCAGGGGCCCACGAGGTGGTTGCGCTCCTCCAGAGGGCACAGGCGGGGGATGTGCCGACGAGCGCTCAGGTGGGGACCTCTTTAGGTAACATCAGGGAGATATCCATAATCCCGGCCAGAACGTTTGTGGTAACGAAGCGCGAGAAAAGGCCAAATCAAGATCAGGAGGAGACAGCAGTACAGATCAGGGTGGCGGCCCCGGCCAGGATCAAGCTCGTCTTAAACGAGGTGGACCAGGATCTTTTTGAGCACCTGTCTCTCATCTTGGGGAGGAATTATTTTAATTCTTTCGATGGAGGGGATTATCTGCGTCTGGACCCGGATGTCGGAAAGGCAAAGAGGGCTGCATACGCACAAGAGCTCCTGCCGGCGACGGAGCATAATCCTATCATCATCTTTCACCTGCGCCCCGACGTGAAGTTTCATGATGGTCATATATTCGATGCCAATGACGTCAAGTTCACCTATGAAGCCATTATGAATCCCAAGAACATCTCACCTCGTATATCCGATTATGAACCGGTCAAGGAGGTGGAAGTAGTTGACCCTCTCACCGTACGCATCGTCTACAAACGGCTCTATTCCCCGGCCCTCGTTACATGGGGCATGGGGATACTCCCTGAGCATCTCCTCAATGATGAGGCCTTGCGAGCGGAGGCGATCAGGCGCGGAAAAGATCCTGAAAAATTCTCCATGCGCCAGAGCAGCTTCAACCGCCACCCCATCGGGTGCGGTCCGTTCGTCTTTCAGAAGTGGAAATCTGACCAGTACATCATCCTGGATCGCTTTGAGGACTATTGGGAGGGTCCACCGAACTATAAACAGTATGTCTATCGGATCATCCCTGATCGCTTGACCCAGGAAATGGAGTTTTATGCGGGCACGGTAGACAGTTACGGCGTTCAACCCCATCAGGTCGAGCGTCTGAAAAACGATCCCACGTATCAGAACTTCTCCGGTCTCTCCTTTGGCTATACCTACATCGGCTATAACATGCGCCGGGAGCCGTTCAACGACCGCAGGGTTCGCATGGCCCTGAGCATGGCCATTGATGTTGATAAGATCATACAATACGCCCTCTACGAGCAGGGGAAGCGAATCACCGGCCCCTTCGTGAAGCAGACCGACTATTATAATCATCGTATCAGGCCGGTCCCGTATGATCCCGAAGGTGCACTGAAGCTCCTCGAAAAGGCGGGCTGGAGGCGTAACAAGGAGGGCTGGCTGGAAAAGGACGGGAAGAGGCTTCAGTTTACCCTCATCACCAATAGCGGCAACGACCAGCGCAGGGATATCCTGATCATCGCTCAGGATTCTTGGAGGCAGATCGGTATCGACGTCCGCACCGACGTCTTGGAATGGGCCGTGTTCATCCAAGAGCGCGTGGATAAGGCCGACTTTGACGCCCTGGTCCTGGGCTGGAGCATGGGCATTGAGCCTGACCTCTATCAGGTATGGCATTCAAGCCAGATCAATCCCTATCAGCTCAATTTTGTGGGATTTAGAAATCCCGAGGCAGATGAACTGATCGTCAAGATCAGACAGGAGTACGATCATAAGCGACAGGTGGAATACTGTCACCGACTCCACGAGATTATTGCCAGTGAGCAGCCCTATACATTCCTGTATGTGGGCACGTGGACGGCCGTCTTGGACAAGCGGATCGTGATCAAGGAGACAGATTCCGAAGGGAATGTGGTCTACAAGAAGATTACGCCCACCAAGACAGGAAGCTATACCTTCCACTTTAACAAGTGGATAAAGCTCCCCCAAGCACCCGTGTTCAGCGCAGAGGGATAGCGATGCTATCATTCATCGGTCGGAACGTCATTCAAAAGATCATTACCCTGTTCTTCGTTATGGTGATCTCCTTTTCGATCATCCACCTGGCCCCTGGCGAGCCGAGTCAGGTGGATCCCTTGAACCCCAAGTTCACGCCGGAGATGGTCGAACGGTTTCGCAAGGCATTTCATCTGGACAAACCTCTGCACGTCCAATTCGTCTACTTCTATCGTGACCTCTTCACAGGAAGGGCTGTTTCTTGGAAGGATAATCAACCTATACTCGAAAAGATATGGGAGC
>CAYQOD010000260.1:0-2808 GCA_964419065.1 uncultured Thermodesulfobacteriota bacterium
ATTAGTCTAATATTATCTCAATAATTTTTTTAATGAATTCCTTAGCCACTAAAATGGTTATATCTTTTACTGTTGGCAAAAAATCTTTGACTTTTAAGTATTCTTTTTTCTTTTTGTACTTCCTATAACTTCCTATTTCTGATAATTGTGTTTTCTCCTCGGAACTTTCTCTTTCAAAGTTAAACTTTGGCATCTAAATGCACCTCCTACGTGTACTTGCCTTTTCATCAGCATCTACCTCCTTTCCAGTACAATTTATAGGAGTGCCCCAATCCCCTTTGGAGAAAGGAGGATCTAATATCCTCGCCTTCTCCTCAAAAAATAATCCTATTATACTCTTATAATAATTACTAATCCGTAGATTGTCAAGCGATATTTAAGAGAAGGATTAAGGATTAAGGGACGCTCGTGAAATATTGACATGCTTAGTCAGAGAAGGGACAGGCAGAGAAAGTAAGTCCAAATCGGCCCCGCAAGGGGCCTTTTTGTTGTTCAGGGTGTCAAATATTGTTTCTGTCGCTTCATTACACAGCGTAACGATCAGTCGACCCCTTTTTGTGTATCCTCTGCCTTGAAACGGGGCAGATGATGCTTACATTTAAGACAGTTTTACCGTTACTATAGAAAAAGCAGGAGGTATGAGAAATGGCTAAGGCAATTGGTATTGATCTTGGTACCACCAACTCGGCAATCGCGGTGATGGAGGGGGGCAAGCCCACTGTCATCGTTAACGCGGAGGGGTCCAGGACGACCCCCTCGGTGGTGGCCTTCACCAAGGAGGGGGAACGGCTGGTGGGGCAGATTGCCAAGCGGCAGTCGGTCCTGAACCCGACCAACACCGTCTTTTCCGCGAAGAGGTTCATCGGACGTAAATACGGTGAGGTCTCGGAAGAGATCAAGATCGTCCCCTATAAGGTGACCTCAGGGAAGGACAACGCCGTGCGTTTCGAGGTGGGGGGCAAGCAGTATGCCCCTGAGGAGATATCCGCCCAGGTGTTGCGAAAGCTCGTGGATGACGCCTCCAAGTACCTGGGGGAGAAGATCAAGGACGTGGTCATCACCGTCCCCGCCTACTTCAACGACGCCCAGCGCCAAGCCACCAAGGACGCCGGGACCGTTGCGGGGCTCAACGTATTGAGGATCATCAACGAGCCCACCGCCGCCTCCCTGGCCTATGGGCTGGACAAGAAGAAGGACGAGAAGATCCTGGTCTTCGACTTCGGCGGAGGGACCTTCGATGTCTCCATCCTGGATGTAGGAGAAGGGGTGGTGGAGGTCAGGGCTACCAGTGGTGACACCCACCTCGGTGGCGACGACCTCGACAAACGGATCGTCGATTGGATGGCGGACGAGTTCAAGAAGGATTACGGGATAGATCTCAGGAACGACCAGCAGGCCCTGCAGCGCCTCTACGAGGCGGCGGAAAAGGCTAAGTGCGAGCTCTCCAGCACCGTGGAGACCGCCATCAATCTCCCCTTTGTCACGGCGGATGCCAGCGGCCCGAAACACCTCAACATGAAGCTCACCAGGGCCAAGTTCGAGGAGTTGGTGCATGATATCCTCGCCCGATTGGAGGGGCCGGTAAAGCAGGCCCTGGCCGATGCCAAGCTGAAGGCGGGCGACATCCATGAGGTCATCTTGGTGGGTGGCTCCACCAGGATCCCTGCGGTGCAGAGCCTGGTCAAGCGGCTCACCGGCGGCAAAGAGCCCAACCAGAGTGTGAACCCCGACGAGGTGGTGGCTGCAGGGGCAGCCGTTCAGGCCGGAATTCTTGCCGGTGAGGTGAAGGATGTGCTGCTGCTCGACGTCACGCCCCTCTCCCTCGGTGTAGAGACCCTGGGGGGGGTCATGACGAGGCTCATCGATCGCAACTCTACTATTCCCATAAAAAAGAGCGAGATCTTCAGCACTGCCGAGGACAGTCAGACGGCCGTGGACATCCACGTGCTGCAGGGCGAGCGGGAGATGGCCAGGGACAACCGGACCTTGGGCAACTTCCGTCTCGAAGGTATCCCGCCGGCGCCGCGGGGTATCCCCCAGATCGAGGTGACCTTCGACATCGACGCCAACGGGATCCTCAACGTGAACGCCAAGGACAGGGCCACCGGAAAGGAGCAGCAGATCACCATCACCGGGTCCACCAGCCTCTCGAGTGACGAAATCGATACGATGGTCAAGGACGCCGAGTCCCATGCAACCGAGGACAAGGCCCGCCGGGAAGAGGTGGAGGTGCGTAACCAGGCGGACGGCCTCGCCTACCAGGTGGAGCGCCAGTTGAAGGACCTCGGGGACAAGGTGCCGGCTCACGAGAAGGCCCGCTGCGAGCAACTCATCAATGACATCCGCCAGGCCATCAAGGATGGGGGCGATGTAAATAGGCTCAGGGGTCTCACCAGTGACCTCCAGCAGGCCGCCCATGCCCTGAGTGCCGCTGCCTATCAGCAGGCCGCCCAACAGGGACAGGCCGCAAGTGCCCAGGCTGCTGGCCAGGGGCCCGCGGAGGGAGCGCAGGGTGACGACGTGATCGACGCCGAGTTTGAGGAGAAGCAATAAGATAAGCATTCAGAAGTCAGCAGTCAGCCATCAGCTTACCGAAGAACCCGGATGGTGACGCAGAAATAAATGCTTTTCCTCTCCCTGAGAGACTGTGCCGCAATTCAAATGTCTCCCTCGCCCCACATCAGTGGGGAGAGGGCGTGTGGCGAGCTCAACCGAGCGGTAGGGGTGAGGGGTTCAACTAAAAAGCATTTAATATATTGTTTTTATTGTAACCCCTCATCCTGCACCTTCTCCCCTTACAAAAGGGGA
>CAYQOD010000261.1:0-2808 GCA_964419065.1 uncultured Thermodesulfobacteriota bacterium
AGTAAGATGATGCACGCCGCTATTAACACCATGGACACCAGCATACTGAGCGGCTGGGGAAGGAGATCCCTCATCCCAACACCACTGAGCACCATATCCGCTGGATCCAGATCTTCTTCCACCCCCACGGTGAACAGTATAGCTATCAACTCGTCCACTGTGAGTTCACCGCGCACGGGGAATCAGTTCAAGGAGCTAACCAGGGACCTGCATATGTCGAACCGGTAGCCTCGGTGACAGCAATGGTAAATAAGGCAGGAACTATCTATGCGCTCAGTTTCTGCAACATTCACGGATTGTGGGAGAACAGTAAAGATATTACCATAGCATAGATCCCGTGGTAGAGAGGTCACATGCTACTGACCTACTACACAGAGCAAGCATATATACTTAGAAAAGGGGGATTTAGCGTCGTTCCAGAATACGTGCTGAGAGGAGACCATAAAAAGATGTAAACTTATATTGTATGCCCCCCTTAATTAGCTATCGCCTATTCGGAACGAGAAGAGGAGGCACAGCAATGGGAAAAGAGGTATCAGTAGAGAGGCTGCGGTGGACCTGCAATCCTCAGCTTCTGGGCTGCGAGACCAGCGAAGACGTAAAGCCCTTGGACACCATCATCGGTCAGGAGCGGGCCGTCAAGGCGCTGCAATTCGGCCTGGATATCAAAGAACTGGGGTTCAATATCTATGTGGCAGGTCTCCCGGGCACAGGGAGGACCACCGCTGTCAAGTGGTTCCTGGAGAAACTCGCAAAAGGTAAACCAATCCCCCCTGACTGGTGCTACCTAAATAATTTCCGCGATAACTACCGGCCAAAGGTCCTCTCTCTGCCCCCTGGTCGGGCCCGGGGGTTCAAGGCCGATGTGCAAAGTTTAGTAGAAGGGGCGCGACGCGAGATACGCAACGCCTTTGAGAGCGAAGAGTATGCCGCCAAGCGGGAAGAGACCACCAAGGCCTTCCGGCAGCAGCGAGAAGACCTCTTTGCCGGCATCAGGGAGAGGGCACAGCTGGAAGGCTTTCTCATCCAGGCGACCCCTATCGGCCTGCTGACCGTACCGATGAAGGACGGGGAACCTCTCAGCGATGAGGAGTTTCAGGCCCTGAACCAAGAGGAACGGGAGGAACTCACGCGAAAGCGTGACGCGCTGCAGGATGAGCTCAAGGCGGTCTTCAGACAAGTGAAGGGCTTCGAGAAGAACGCTGCCGAAGAGGTCCAGAAGTTGGATCGAAAGGTAGCACACTATGTACTCGAACCCCTGATCGATGATCTGAAAGAGAAATATCACGACCTCCCTGCAGTAGTGGCCTATCTGGACGAGATGCATGACGACATCCTGGAGAACCTCTCTCAATTCAAGCAGCAACCACAGGATCAGCCCTCTTTGCCCTTTCCCGTGAAGGATACGAATGAGATCCTCATCAAAAAATATGAGGTCAATGTACTGGTGGACAACTTCGATCTCACAGGTGCACCGGTGGTGATGGAGCTCAACCCCACCTACAACAACCTCTTCGGACGGATCGAGAAGGAGGCCACGTTCGGGGCCCTGGTCACGGACTTCACCATGATCAGGGAGGGCTCGTTGCATCGGGCCAACGGTGGATACCTTGTGCTGCCCGTCGAAGAGGTGTTGCGCAACCTCTTCTCCTGGGATAGCCTGAAACGGGCCCTGAGGAATAAAGAGATCACTATTGAGGAGGCAGGGGAGCGCTTGGGTTTCATAACCACGAAGAGCCTGCGACCCGAACCGGTCCCTCTGGATATCAAGGTCGTCCTCATCGGCACACCCTGGCTCTACTACCTCCTCTACGCCTATGATGAGGATTTCAATGAGTTATTCAAGGTCAAGGCAGATTTCGATAGCCGTATGGACCGTACCGTACAGAACATACAAGACTTCGTCAGCTTTGTCTGCACCATCAGCGAGCAGGAGGGCCTGAAACACCTCGACAGCTCGGCCTTGACTCAGATCGTCGAACACGCCTCTCGGCTGGCTGAGGATCAGGAGAAGCTCTCTACCAGGTTCGGCGAGATCTCCGACGTCATCAGGGAGGCCAGCTACTACGCTACCCAGGAAGGTTCATCCTATGTCACCGGAACTCATGTGAAGAAGGCCGTCGAGGAGCGGTTCTACCGCTCGAACCTCCTCCAGGAGCGTATCAGGGAGATGATCGAACGGGACACCCTCAAGATCGATGTCACAGGCGAGCAGGTGGGGCAGGTGAACGGCCTCTCGGTGATCGATCTGGGTGATATCAGCTTCGGCAGACCGAACAGGATCACCGCCAGCATCGGCCTGGGCCGCGAAGGGCTCATCGACATCGAGCGGGAGGCCAAACTCGGCGGTCCGATCCACACCAAGGGGGTGATGATCCTCTCCGGTTATCTGGCGGAAAAATACGCTCAAGACAAACCCCTCAGCCTCTCAGCCCGCCTCGTCTTTGAGCAGAGCTACTCCGGCGTGGAGGGGGACTCAGCTTCCTCGACAGAGCTCTACTCCATTCTCTCCAGCCTCTCAGGACTGCCTATCAAGCAGGGTATCGCCGTGACCGGCTCCGTCAACCAGAAGGGTGAGATTCAGGCCATCGGCGGGGTGAACGAGAAGATCGAAGGCTTCTTCGAGGTCTGTAAGTCCAAGGGCTTGACCGGAAAACAGGGGGTGATCATCCCCGCCAGCAACGTGGCAAACCTCATGCTCAAGGAAGAGGTGGTGAAGGCCATCAAGGAGGGGAAGTTCCAGATCTGGTCCGTGGGGACTATTGACGAGGGGATCGAAATCCTGACCGGGGTGAAGGCGGGCAAGCG
>CAYQOD010000262.1:0-2792 GCA_964419065.1 uncultured Thermodesulfobacteriota bacterium
TCATGTGCCACGGGCCCAGGTCCCACTGCGCTGCCCCACTAGGATGAGGAAGCGGTAGATGATGTACACGCTCACGGTGAAGGGGGGGAATCCCAGGAATCCGAGCACGGGCATCTCGAAGAGTTTGCCCCCCTCGAAGAAGGGGATGGTGTAGATCCACTTGGTCTGAGCCCAAAAGTTCCACAGCTCCCACAGGAAGCCGCAGATTAATCCAGCTGTAAGGAGGGTGAGGAGTCGCTGCACCTCCCCCTGCTCGATATCTCGCAGGAGGGAGTCGCCACCATATCGATAGTTCAGGGGATCGATGAGGAGGGCAAAGCCCACCCACACGAGGGGGAAGCAGTAGCGAGGCGTCAGGAGGGTGGCGATCAGCGACATTCCACCCAAGAACATCAGGACCCGCAGGAGTTGCGGTGATGGGTGTAATCTCCTCCATGAGACACCGCGAGACCACCCCATCACCCCCACGAGGTGGGTCGTCTCGCACAGACCGGGCAGGACCGCTCCGTAAGATACGGCATAGCCGAACCATCGCTTCCAGGCCTCATGGGGGACATTGATATAGTGCCAGTTGTCGAGTCGGACATTGAACCCCTCGAAGACGCACCAGACAAAGATCGAGAGGGGGATCATCATGAAAAAGGTGCGGGTCCTGGTGAGGAGGAGGGATTCACCCTTGATATAGTAGACCAGGGCGTCGGCGAACAGGATATAGGACCACCAGGCGAAACAGTAGAAATAGGTGGTGAAGGGTTCTGTGCCCTGGTGCATCATCACGACGGCCAGGACGAAGGTACCGATACCGATGGGACCGTGGATCTTAATCCGTGTGCCCATGTGGTCGCTTCAGTTCCCTCATGGGGCGCATTCTCTTCACAGCGCGCCCATCCAGGAGTGCCCAGATGAGTCCTGAGGGGCGCGCGGGGGTTGCTTCTATGGCGATGACCCTCGTGGGGGTAACGATGAGGTCCACCGCAACATCCTTCTCCTCCATGGGTACCTCCTCACGCACCTGACGGTCATCGACCAGGGCGACGATGGGGGTGCTCTCCTGGACGGAGCCGATCTCGCGCAGGATCATATACTCCAGATCGAAGTATCCGCTCCCCTTTCCGATCCTCCCACCCTGAAGCCCCACGGCCACGGCACCGGTCACCAACAGATCGACATCACCGATTTGGGCGTGTGAGGTAGCCAAACCCCTGCCGAACCTGCGCACCCCGGAGCTGCGGACGGCCCGCACCAGATCCTTCACCCCGACCTGCCCCTTTTCAAAGAGGTAAAAGCCATCCCTGAGGCCCGGGGTGGCCATGATCAACCGCTTGCCGTCCAGCACGGCGTTGACCCGGACCTGGAGCTGAGCCTGATCAGGGGGGACCATGATCGTCCTCGCACGCCTATAGACCTCCAACCTCCTCAGCCTTTCAGCGGCCCTATTTTGTCCAGGAAACAGAGGAATGCTGCCGTGAGGAGCCGGGGAGAGCCCCTCGACCTCCATCATCTCCCAGATCTCCTCCCGTAGATGTGCCTTGATGGTTGAGGGAGCGGGCCCAGTTTTTTGTGTCTCCATAATCTATGGTTCCAACATCTCAAATCCCGTGACGGGATCGAGCAGGCGGCGGGCCGTGCTCTCGGTGATCTCCAGCAGGATGGCCTCTCCGAGCTTCCACACCTCGACCCCCGGGCGTGTGCACCCCACGTGAGCTGCTTCTTTGCGTCCCAGGGCGGTGTGCATATGGAGGAGGATGAATACCCTGGCGATCTTTCCCCCGGAATACTTCATCCTGCATCCTCGGTCCCTGGGCCGTATTCGCTCACCACACGAAGGTTGAGGTCGCTCTGACTCATACCCCTCATGGGAGAGCCCTTCAGGTTCCCTATATTCCGCATGATGGTCCTACGGGAGAACCGCTCTGGTTCTACCCGCACATGGTCAAGGGCGACCTCCTTGACTGCTGTGGAGAGCTCCTCGATGGTATAGGCCGCTCGTACTGAATTGAGGAAGGCCCGCGCCTGTTTCTCGTTCAAGAAAGCGGCAATCTCTTGGGCCACCTCACCGGATGTGTCACGTCTGAGATCGCTCATGTAGATGAATCCCTTCTCAGCCAGGACATGTTTGATCTCCCCCAGGGCGGTATCGATCCTGCGCCAGTGGTGCATCGAGCCGTGGCTGACGATCACCCCTACGGACTCGGGTTTGAAGGGGAGCTGATGGACATCGGCCACCACAAAGGCAGCATTCTCCACCCCCCCTGTCTCGGCTCGATTCCGTCCCAGTTGCGCCATAGCGAGGGAAATATCGAGCCCTATCACGAGCACGTGAGGAAACCGGACGGCCATCTCCATGACCAGGCTCCCTGGTCCTGCCCCCAGATCGACTGCTACCCCTCCCCCTCCTTTTAGCCGCTGCAGCACCTCATCGGCGATGAGCGATGCAGTGATGTGGAGGAAGTCATCCGTGAGGGTCTCGTACTCCTGGACCGCCTCACTCTCCTCTCCGAGTTCAAATTCCTCCTCTATCCTCTCTCTTCTGTCCACGCTCAAGACTCCCTCTCGTTGTAAAATGCCCCTCGACCGCATGTAACTATAGTCTTTATCGCTGGTTGGAGTCAAGGAATTGGGAAGGAGCCTCTGAGGACCTCGGGGGGATCTAGCCAGGACAGGAGGCCTCTCATCCCGTGTTTCGCGGGATAACCTGGATACGGGGTGATGGGTGATCCTGCACAGGCGGGGTATGCCGGATACTGGATAACGATGAGGTACATGATTCGTCAGGAGTGAGAGACTCGCCG
>CAYQOD010000263.1:0-2771 GCA_964419065.1 uncultured Thermodesulfobacteriota bacterium
TGCCCCCTCACCCCCCGGCCTCGCCCTGGCGAAGCCGAGGGCGGGCTGACCCTCTCCCCTACATAATTGGGGGAGAGGGAAAGAGAGCTAATTTTTCCCGCCGAGGCGGGATTCGTGGGTGACGCCCCGTCATGAAGGATTGCTCTCTTTGGGATAGTAGCCCGGCTTGGCTCATGTGCAAAAATCATCAGGTATGCCGTGGACCCTTTACCTTATAGCGACTTCAGGGGACAATCCGATGAGCGTTCGGAGTGCTCCCACAGGGTACGCACGAAATTGGGGAGGACAAAGGAGCTGCGGTGTACCTCAGGGTTGTAGTACTTCAGACCGGGGATAGGGTTCCAGGAACCTGCGGGGATCTCTTTTTTAAAAAATCTATCAGAACCAGAGGCAAACCCCAGACTCCAATCACCGCTCATGTAGAAGGGGGTGGATACGAGGACCGGGCTGACGAAGGAAAGGCTCTGACGCATATTATGAAAGACTTTCACGAAAACCTCTGAGGTGAAGAAAGGAGAAGCGACCTGCTGCATGAGCACCCCTTCCGCACCCAGGACCTTGCGACACGCCTGGTAAAACGTTGGACTGACCAAGAGCTCGGCGGGTCCGAATGGGTCGGTGGAGTCGATAATGACGCCGTCAAAGCCCTCGGTGGTCTCCTTTACATATGCCGCCCCATCACCGATGATCACCTCCACCCTGGGATCGGAGAGACTGCGGGACATCTCGGGGAAAAACTGCTGACAGATCTTGATCACCTCCTCGTCTATCTCCACCAAGGTGATCTTTTCCAGGCGGGGGTACTTTAGCAGCTCCCGTACCACCCCTCCGTCGCCCCCACCGATAACCAAGACCCGCTTTGCCAGGTGATGGGCAGCCAGGGGTACATGGGCCATCATCTCATGGTAGACGAACTCGGAATCCTCGGTTAACATCATGAAGTTGTCGATGAGCAATATCCTGCCGTGTTTTTTGGTCTTCAGCACCTCGATCTTCTGATATGGCGATCTGATGCTGATGAGCTTTTCCTCGTATATGAAGACCGCACCGTAGCTAGGGTCATGCTCCTCATACGCTACGTTGGCCTTCTCCTGGAGGCGTGGATCCATCATCCTCTTCTACCCCCTGATCTTCAGTAGCCGCACCTTACCCCAGGGATGGGGGAATGTCAACCGGCATATTCTCTTGTCATGACCGAGGAGAAAAGAATATAATAAGATGAGACCCGTTCGAGGGCAGATCCGTGGGGAAGTTGTTCAAAACGTTGACCTTGGATAACGGTCTGGTATTGCAGGTGATCGATGAGAGCTCAAATTACTATGCAGATTTCTGGAATCTGAAGGTAGTCATAAGGGGTACGGTAACGGTACGACCAGAGTACCTCCAGGACATCTCCCCCACGAATCCCGCTGAACGTGAGGCAAAGAGTACCGTGGGGCCAGAGGTGGAGTACTATCGGGAACTCACCCAGATAGGTGTTCGGGAGGCGGAGTTGGAGGAGGGTATAAGCCGGTTGTTGCAGCACTTTGAGGAAAATTCCCTCCCCTACCTGCAGCATCCCTCATTCCCCGAGAGTATGGTGAAGAAGCGGTGGAGGGAGTTGGCCAAAGAGGTCAGGGACGCAAGGCTGAGGAGGGAGAGATGAGGGGGAGGATCATCACCGGAATCATCGTCCTCCTTTTGGTGGGAAGCCTGTCCCATGAGCCAGGCCACACCAACCCTCCATGGAATGGAGTGAGCTTTCACTACCGTTTCCAGAAGCTGGGGGCGACTGTCCTCAAGGCTACGCTCTCCGTAGAGCGAAAGGATCACCTGTACGTGGTGAAGGCGGCGGTGGATAGTACCGGTGTTACCGCCCCCTTTTTCCGGATGCACAATCGTTTCTGTTCGTATGTCGAAAGGGAGGGATTAGAACCCACTCTCTATGTCAAAGAAGTCAATCAATGGGGTGTCCTGTCGCGTAAAAAGTGCTACACCGACATCCTCAACTTTGATCTCGGTGATTCCAAGGTAATTGTTGAGCGACGAGAACCACCACAGGTGAGGGAGGTAGCGATCCCCCCTCAGACGTATGACCCTCTGACCATCTTTCTCAAGTACTTTCTTGATGCAGAAACAGGGAATAGAGAGAGGATAGAGATGAGGATATACGATGGGATAAAGGTACGGGAGGTAATCTTCCTCGCCACCCGTGAGGAGATCTCTACCCGTCTGTATGGTTCGGTGGAGACCACGTGCCTGGAGTCCAAGATCCCCTTCGCGACCTTGGGGGATCGAGAGGGAGTGATCAAGATATGGTATGTCGAGGATGAGAGGCGGTTCCCCGTAGACATCACCTTGGAGCTCCCTGCCGTAGGCAGCGTGGAGTTTGAGCTGGAGAGCGTGGAGATGTGGTAGGAATTCCCTCCTCTCTATCTCGTTGCGGGAGGTCTGCGCTTACTCTGAGGAAGACCTCCCCTATGAATGAGCATCAGCACGGAAAGAGGGTCAACTGTTGATCACGCCTCCCCCCCGTATCTGACAGAGGCCTTCTGATAATCCGCTCTGGGACGCATATCCCTCCCCTGAGATCGGGGTTCTTGCACGAACAGATGACTGAATCAATCCCATAGGCGTCAGCGATATCCCGTATCCGGGCATATCCCCGCTCCCGCAGGGGTCTGGGGATGAGCCTGGTCTTGGTGGAGGTCCCCACCTCCGCCCATGGTTGGTTCTGGAAGCAGGTCTGGCTACCCAAGGCAAGCACCTCTATCACCTGGGGGTTACACCCA
>CAYQOD010000264.1:0-2765 GCA_964419065.1 uncultured Thermodesulfobacteriota bacterium
CTACGATGAAGGTCATCTCAACCGAGAGGCCGGAAGGTTGGCTTTGGACAAAGGCATCCTCTCTTTCTTGGTTAAGGTCAGCGTGAGGCCGTATCTGGAAGCACAGATGGAGGAGCTCAGGGAGGCCGTGGATCTCGAGACATGGCTCAAGCGGAACTGCCCTCTTTGCGGGTCACTCCCCCAGATGGCGGAGCTGCGGGACGAAGGGGGGAAACGGTATCTGGAGTGCTCGTTTTGCGGTTGTCAGTGGCGGTGGGAGCGCATAGCATGTCCGTATTGCCCTAACCGAGAGCATGAATCCTTACAGTACCTCTTCTCAGAAGAGGAGGAGGCCTATCGAGTGGACCTCTGTGATCAGTGCAAGGGATACATCAAGACGGTGGATTCCCGTAAACTCGACTATGAACCCTCTTTAGATCTCGAGGACATCGTCACCATCCACCTCGACCTCCTGGCCGTGGAACGGGGTTACCGGCGGCCTGTCAACACACCGTGGGGGCCTATAACCGGTGTATGAGTAATAAGACAGTAAAGAAATACCCCGCCTTCTTAGTAACAGTAACAGGAGGGGGAGGGACGCAAAAGATCGGGGATTGGGTCGCTGTTGAGGGCTCGTACGATCTCTATCTCAATGATACTCTCGTGGATACCATCGTGCTCTCCCCGGCAGACTGCGAGGCCCATGCCCTGGGTTTTGTAGTTACCGAGGGTCTAGTGGTACCAGGAGACGTGGAGGAAGTCCGCCAGGAAGGGCGTCGGGTCTTTGTCAGGACTGTTACAAAAATGGATATCACGCAGTTCAAGGCCCTCTGGAGGAGTTCGGCCTATCGGGGCAGCGAGGAGGGACCGATCCCCGCGGTTTCGTCTCGCATGAAGGTTGATACAGCCCTCATCGTACAGTGTGCCCGTCAGATCTCCGAGCAGGCCGAGAACTGGAAGAAGACCGGTGGTCTGCACATCTCCCTGCTATTCGATGGTGAGGGGAAGTTGATTAAAGCTGCCGAAGACATCGGTCGGCACAACTGCGTGGACAAGGTCGTGGGGTATGCCATCCTGCATCAGCTCCCTCTGAGCGAGACCATCTTGGCCTGTAGCGGCAGACAGCCTGAGGGTATGGTCCTGAAGGCTGCACGGGCGAGGATTCCCATCATCATCACCAAGGCCGCGGTGACCGATAGCGGGATTGAAGCGGCAGAGCGACTGGGGGTGACCATCATCGGCTTTGCCCGGGGGGATCGTTTTACCATCTATTCCCACCCGGAGCGGATCCACGGCGCTTCCCCATAGGATCGGATAGGGCGTTTACGTGCCGTGAACGTGCGTGGTGTGTGAAATCGTTCCATAGACGTAACGATCCCTCTACTATGGCCCTGCTGCGGTTTTTCTTGTCTTCCTCCCCTCTTTCCGTTACAATTGAGAAAGATCCCTATAGGAAAAGGAGGGATGATGATGACAGAGAGGTTTTATAGGGTCTTCCTCCTCTTTTTTTTCTTCAGCATGGCTATAGCCCCCTGCACGTGGGGGGAGGTTAAACAGATCACCATCCTTTACAGCAATAACATTAATGGACAGATCCATCCCAGCGGGTGAGGGGCGTCCAGGTCTGGCGGTCTTGCCAGGCGAGCAGGGATGATAACAGAGGTACGGAAGGCGGATGGTAACCTCATCGTCCTCGATGCAGGGGATCTCCTGTTCGAAAGCCATGTCACCCCCGACCTCCCCCCAATTCAACAGCAGGAGGCCCTCTTGAACGCCCAACTGATAGTCGATGCCTTCAACATCATGGGCTGTGACGCAGTGGGGATCGGGGATGACGATCTTGCATTGGGCCCAAAGGCCTTTGTCGGTATTGCCAAGAAGGCCTCTGTTCCTTTCATCTCCTCCAATCTGGTCTTCAAAGGCAGTCGCAAGGTATCCGTGCCATATGTAATAAAGGAGGCGGGTGGTCTGCGGTGGGGGATCTTCAGCCTCGCAAGTGCTCACCCATCTTCAACCCCTCATCCTCGTGAATGGAAGACTCTGGATCCGCTGGAGAAGGGGAGGGCGGTGGTAAAAGAGTTGAAGGAGAAAGCGGATCTCGTTATCCTTTTGGCTGACATGCCCCTGGAGGAGCTCAAGGAGCTCCTCTCTCAGCTGCAGGGTGTGACGATCGCCGTGGCGAGCCACAATCCATCTGGTAGGCAGAGATCCCTGCAATTTGGAGAAACCCTCGTGGTTGGAGATTATGGATGGGGCAGGTATCTGGGGAGATTGGATATCCGTCTCAAAGACCCCTCGAAGCCGTTAGTCGATGAGGCCACCATCGAGACGGTAGAGAATGACCTCGCCGCGGTAAAGAAAAAGATACAGGAGGGAGCCACAGGGTCCTTCGAGGAACTCAAGACCCAAATGGAGGCCCAGCTCACAGATTTGAAGGAAGGGAACATCTGTCGCAATGAACTCATTCCTCTGACATACCGGTTCAAAGAAGACTCTAAGGTGAAGGAATTGATGGAGGAGTTCATGGCACAGCAAAAGCAGATGAAAAAGGGGTGTCAGTAGATATGCGGTGGCGGGTGCGGGGGAACCACTGATGACGATGAATAGGTTGCCCCTGTCACCGTGGCTTGCGAAAGTTGAGGGTGTAAACCCAACAGGTTCCGTAACGTTCTTCTAGCACAAATCCTGCTTCCTCTGCCCACCGGATGGTTGTCCGGGCTACGGGATAGTAGGGATCTAAGAACTCTTCCGTGATGGAGAGGATTCCTCCCGGTTTCAGTACACGA
>CAYQOD010000265.1:0-2760 GCA_964419065.1 uncultured Thermodesulfobacteriota bacterium
TCTTTGGAACGATTTCCGATTATCGTATTGCCAGGGAACTAAAGCAACTGGAGAGGTCACCTGATCTCATGAATACGGTGATATCGACACGGGAGAAGATTAGAGAGTCAGCGTGGGTTATCGTCAAGAAGAAGAAATACTGGGCAGTGGTGGGGAGTGGGCCCAACAAGGTCGCCGCCGATGAGATCAGGATTAAGCTCAGTGAGCTCTGCTATAAGACCATATCGTCAGACATTATAGAGGACAAAAAGCACATCGATCTTTCTTCTGAGCCTTTAATCATAGTCTGCGCAGCGGGCAATCCAAGACCTGTCCTCGAGGATATCGTGAAGGACACGGCCATATTCAAGGCGCACGCTGCAGCGGTGGTAGTTATTGCCGAGGAGGGTGAGACGCGGTTTGCCCCTATTGCCGATTCGGTACTCTTTGTGCCCAGGGCTGCCTTTCCGGTATCCGTAATCCTGAATACCCTTGCAGGGCACATATGGGGTTATTTCGCTGCCTGCAGCATTAACGAAGAGGCAGAGTTTCAACGTGACTTCAGGACCAGATTGTCGTTAAAGATCGGTGAGCTTGATAAAAAGAACTATTCCCTCTTTGAAAAGATAACGGCCCCCGAGCTCCATAAGATCGTAGAGGAATTCTCCTCAACATTTCATGCTCGAAGGAATGAAGGCTTTCTTTCGTCCATGAGCACGGATCTCGCATCGGATATCACGCTTCTTCTCAAGTATGCCACAGGAAAACTGCCCCTGGAAGATTTTTGGGGAGACTTTCAAAGTAAGAGGGTATCCTCATCCCCCTTTGATATGCTGGACATCTGCCTCGGCCGCGCCATTGACGAGCTTTCCCGCCCCATTGATGCGATACGGCATCAGGCAAAGACCGTTACCGTTGGTACCAGCAGGAAGGAAGAGATACCCCATGGAATCCTCTTTGACCTCTTGAGAGAGCTCCATTTCTCGTTGGAGAACTTAACGAGCAAGGTCGGCGGTATGCTCAGGAGGATTCAAAAGGCCGTATCAGGCATCAGGGGATACACCCTTTACGATATCGACAATCTCGGTGATGAGGGAAGACCGGTTGATACCTCGACGATATCAATCGTAAAGAGGGGTGGTATCACCCTCCAGATGAAATCGAGAGTAGAGAAAGGTGGCACACTGAAAGGGACCAAAAAGACGATCGTCAGCACTGGCGATGTCTATGCAGGAGTTGGCAAGTCAGATAGGGCACCCATCGTGATCATACCCCTTCGGGGGGAGGGCCTTCACACGGCACATCTGCTCCTCGCCCATGTGGACTTTGACGAAGGTCTCTCCGCCAACGAGAAGAAGGAGGTCCTTGGAGACAAATTGAGAGATATTGTCAATCTTATCAATGAATACAATCTACCCTGGGATGATAATTGCCTGGAGGGGCTTCCCATTGAGTTCCTCCTGGGCGAGGGGGTCGATGTGATCGCGGCGGATATTATAAAATCGTTGGAAGGCGATTCACGCAAGGGAGAATGATCGCGATCATTGACTACAGGGCTGGCAACCTACGGTCCGTGGAGAGGGCGTTACAACACCTCGGTGTACCCTGTAAGATTACCGCTCGACCCGATGAGATCATCGCATCAAAGGCTGTAATATTTCCAGGGGTGGGCGCAGCGGGCACGGCCATGGAGGTCATACGATCCCAGGGTCTTGATCAGGTTATCAACGAGGTAGTAGCCCAGAAGACGCCCTTCCTCGGGATATGTCTGGGTGCCCAGGTCATCCTGGAGCGAAGCGAGGAAGATGGTGCGACCTGTCTGGGGATCATCCCCGGGGCTGCCAAGAGGTTTCATGATACGGGGATCAAGATTCCCCATATGGGATGGAACGATATCGCTCTCGTGCGCCCTCACCCCATCCTCGACGGCATCGATCCAGGGACACAATTCTATTTTGTGCACTCTTACTATCCTGAGCCAGATCACCCCGACGACGTCATAGCGACAACGGAGTACGGTGTCACCTTCGCCTCGATCATCGGCCGGGGGAATCTCGTTGCCACGCAATTCCACCTCGAAAAGAGCGGGAGAGCTGGCCTGCGGATCTTACACAATTTTAGCACGTGGGACGCGGTACCGTAGAGGTATGCTGAGCAAACGGATTATTGTCTGCCTGGACGTCAAGGACGGTAAGACGACCAAGGGCATCAAGTTTCAAGGCAATGTAGATGTCGGCGACCCTGTGGCCATGGCCAAGGAGTATTACGAGCAAGGTGCCGACGAACTGATCTTCTACGACATTACAGCCTCATCTGATAATCGAAACATTATTATCGATGTCGTCGAGAGGGTTGCCCAGGACATATTCATCCCCTTTTCGGTAGGGGGTGGCATCCGCTCTCTGGACGATATGTATGCGGTTTTAGATGCCGGGGCCGAGAAGATCAGCGTCAATACCGCGGCCGTCCTCAATCCGAAACTCATAGCAGAGGGGGCCAGGGCCTTCGGAAGCCAGTGCATGGTTCTGGGGATGGACGCAAAAAAGGTCAAGCGGAGCAAAACGATCCCCTCGGGATACGAAGTCTGGATAAACGGTGGCAGGACACCTATGGGTATCGATGCCGTGGCATGGGCACGGGAGGCTCAAGACTTGGGCGCCGGCGAGATCTGCCTCAACTCCATCGACGCAGATGGTACCAACGAGGGGTACGAGCTGACGGTAACGGCATTGATATCCCAGGCCGTCTCCATACCGGTCATTGCGTCCGGCGGTGCCGGCA
>CAYQOD010000266.1:0-2755 GCA_964419065.1 uncultured Thermodesulfobacteriota bacterium
ATCGAATAAGTTCACTGAATTTCATACGGTGTCACTAAATCTATATTGAACTCCATTCTGAGTACAATTGTACTCCAATTAGCGTAAATATCAACAACAGAGTAAGCAAGGTTGTTAATGCCTTCAATGACTAGGCAAAAAGGGGTTGAATGGGATCTTTTAATACACTATCATGTTCTACGGTCACTCATGAGTCACAAAAAATGTTTGTGGGGTATTTTTTAATCTTGATATATTGTTTCGTATGAGGGAGATAGTTGAAGGGAGGAAGGGGTTTCGTTGTCCCCGATGTAGGACGGTGATCAGTGAGTACCGCAATCCCATCCCCACGGTAGATGTCATTATTGAAGAGAAAGAGGGGATTGTCCTGATCCTGCGCCGCAACGAGCCCCGGCTGTGGGCCCTGCCTGGGGGGTTTTGTGACTATGGCGAGAGCTTGGAGGAGGCGGCCGTGCGGGAGGCCAGGGAGGAGACAGGGCTCGAGGTGGAACTCGTGGAGCAGTTCCATACCTACTCAGACCCCCGGCGGGATCCGAGACAGCACAACATCACCACCGTCTATATCGCTAGGTCCAGAGGAGGGGTCCTCCACGCCCAGGATGACGCCCAGGAGATCGGGGTCTTTTCTGAGGGGGAACTCCCCCTTGAACTCGCCTTTGACCACGCCCAAATATTGAAGGATTATTTCATGTATAAAAAGACAGGGGGGCGCAGGACCCTCTAATCCAGTCGAGCGAGGGCCTCCTTGATCCTCTTTGCCCCCTCTTGGATGACCTCAGGTAAGATAGGGTAGGAGAGGCGCAGAAACCCTTCCGCCCCAAATTCGACCCCGGGAACCACCGCCACCCGGGCCTCATCCAGGAGGTAATCGGTCAGTTGAGCGGAATCTTCGATACGGGTCCCTTGAAAGCTTTTGCCGAGGTAGACGCCGACGTTGGGGAAGGCATAGAAGGCACCTCGGGGCTTATGGCAGGAGACGCCCTCTATGGAAGTGAGGGCCTTCCAGATGAGGTCCCTCCGTCTTTGATACTCCTCCACCATGATGGAGACCTCCTCTTGTCCCCCCCGCAGGGCGTCGAGGGCACCCTTCTGGGCAAAGGAGGTAGGATTGGAGGTGCTTTGGCTCTGGATATTGGTCATGGGCTCGATGACCTCGCGCGGCCCGGCTGCATACCCGATCCTCCACCCGGTCATAGAGTAGGTCTTGGAGACACCGTTGACGAGGATGGTGATATCCTGCACCTCATTTCCGAGAGAGGCGATGCTCACGTGTTCAAAGCCGTCATAGACGATCTTCTCGTAAATCTCATCGGAGATGATGGAGATCTTGTGCCGTAAGGCCACCTCGGCCAGCTTCTCCAGTTCTGAGCGGGTATAGGCGCTGCCGGTGGGGTTGGATGGTGAGTTGATGATCACCGCCGTGGTCCGAGGGGTTATGGTCTCTTCCAGGACCTCGGGGAGGAGCTTGAAACCCTCTTCCTCAGAGGTGGTTACGGTCACAGGGGTTCCGCCTGCCAAGGTGACTATCGGGGGATAGGAGACCCAGAAGGGTGCAGGGACGATCACCTCATCTCCGTCATCCAGAAGGGCTTGGGCCAGGTTATAGAGGGCGTGTTTTCCACCACAGGAGATCAGTATCTGTTCCTTTTGATACTGTACCTTATTTTCTCTCTGGAGCTTTGCGACGATGGCCTCTTTCAGCTCATCGATCCCCCCGGCCGGGGTGTACTTGGTAAAGCCTTCCTGTAAGGCCTTGATGGCGGCGTCCTTGATGTGTTGGGGCGTGTCATAATCAGGCTCTCCGGCCCCGAAGCTGATGACATCGACCCCCTGGGCGCGCATCGCCTTTGCCTTTGCTGTAATGGCCAACGTCGGAGAAGGCTTCACCGTCTGGACCCTCTGGGATAGTTTCATTGAACCTCACCTCCCTCGATTGAGCCTTGTAGCATACTTCTCCTCCGTGTGCAAGAGGATAAATTACCTTTCCACCTCTTGCGTATCCCCGGCAAAAGAAATATAATGGGGCCCTTCTATGTTCAATCGGTGAAGCGGTAGGATTCCAGGGTTCAAAGGAGTTATTTTTAATACGTGAGGTGGATAGGGCGGTGATCATCAAGGAGATCGAGGTTAAGACCAACACTCGGACGGAGTTGGTCGATATCACGTCTCAGGTAGAACGGGTAGTAAAGGAGTCGGGGATATCGGAGGGGATCTGTGTCCTCTATGTACCCCATACGACGGCGGCGGTGACCATCAATGAGGCAGCTGATCCCAGCGTACGGGCTGATATTACGGCGAAACTGAACCAGCTTATCCCGGCACAAGATCATTACCGCCACCTGGAAGGCAATGCCGATGCCCACATCAAGGCGACCATGGTAGGACCCTCAGAGACACTCTTGGTCAGGGAGGGGAGGTTGTGGTTGGGGACCTGGCAGGGGGTCTTCTTCTGCGAGTTCGACGGTCCCCGGACGAGGAAGATATGCGTGAGGGTGATGTGACTTAAAGGGGGTTCGAGGGGTCTAGGGGTCAAGGATTCTAGAGGAGGTTTAATGCAACAGTTATATCTTGTAACTGGTGGTGCGGGCTTTATCGGGTCTCATATCGTGGAGGAACTGGTCAGGAGAGGTGAACGGGTCAGGGTTATCGACAACCTCTCAACAGGAAAACGGGAGAATCTCCAGCACCTCATGGACGGGATAGAGTTTATGGAGGGAGACCTCCGGGATCTCGATACGGCCATGGAGGCGGCGAA
>CAYQOD010000267.1:0-2715 GCA_964419065.1 uncultured Thermodesulfobacteriota bacterium
AGATACGGTAGAGATTATCACCTCGCCTAAACACCGTCCCAGCCGAGATTGGCTGAAGTTTGTGAAGACCTCACGGGCGAAGACCAAGATCCTCCAATGGATAAAGGCTCAGCAAAAGGAACGGAGTGTTGCACTGGGTAGAGAGCTGTGTGAGAGGGATTTTAAGAAATTTGGCCTTCATTTCTCTAAGTCCTTGAAATCAGGTGATCTTCAGAAGATAGCCCAGGAGTTCAGCCTTACCAACGAAGAGGAAATCTTGGCCTCCATCGGCTATGGAAAGATCACCACTCAGCAGGTGATCGGACGCTTGGCTCCAGAGAAGGTCAGGATAGATGAGAAGAAGGAGCGTGAGGGGAGACTTGAGAAGGTCATTAAGAAGGTGACCAGCCGCTCTAAGGGGATCGTCAAGATCGACGGAATGGATGATGTTTTAATGAGCTTTGCCGGTTGCTGCAACCCATTGCCAGGGGACAAGATAGTGGGCTTTATTACCAGGGGGCGGGGGGTGATTGTCCACACGGTGGATTGTATAAACGCCCTTGCTGCCGATCCGAGAAGGCACATAGAGGCACGGTGGGCCTTAGAAGGGGATACCACCTTCCCCACGAGGATCCGGATCTATTCTGCCGATAGAAAGGGGATGCTCGCTACCATCAGCTCCTCGATCTCCAGCAACGGGGTCAACATCACCGGGGCTCAGATAAAGACCAGTGGTGACGGAAACGCGGTGGCAACCTTCGATATCGAGATCGGGAACGTAAGGCAGTTGAAGAAGGTGATCGGTGCTCTGCAGAAGATAAAGGGGGTGATGAGGGTGGAACGGGTTAAAGGGTGGCAGGGACCCTTGGGGCCTTGATGATCCGACCCGTCTTGATGCACTTGGTACAGATCTTCATCCTGACTACCCTTCCGTTATAGAATACCCGTACCTTTTGGAGGTTGGGACGCCAAACCCTCTTGGTCTTATTGTTGGCATGGCTGACATTATGTCCCCTCTGAGGAGCCTTGCCGCATATCTCACATACCCTGGACATCCTGACCTCCTTTGCCTTTGTGAGGGATTCCTTTTATAATCCTCTTTTTACATGATGTCAAGGAGAAACTTCCGCTGAGGGTTTGACAAAGGAAGGATATTTGAGGTAATTTGTTTCATCTTTTGCATGAAAGGGGTGATGGGGATTAAGATCGCTGGGGTGCAGATGACCTGTCGAGAGGATAAAGAACAGAATGTGCAGAAGGCCTTAAAGCTAGGTCAGATCGCTGCAGAGAAAGGAGCCCATATCATCTGTTTCCAGGAGTTATTTAACACCCATTGGTTCCCTAAGAACATCGATGAGAAAAACTTCCTGTTGGCCGAGGATGTGGGTGGCCCTACCATACAGGCCATGAGGGGTTTGGCCAGGGAAGGGGGTGTAGCCTTGATCTGCCCGTTTTTCGAGAGGGATGGCGACAATTATTTTAATACAGCCGTGGTAATCAACCGAGAAGGAGAGGTCGTGGGTACGTACCGTAAGGTCCACATCCCCCAGATCCCCCTCTGGGAGGAGAAGGCTTACTTTTCACCCGGCGACCATGGATTCCCTGTGTTCGATCTGGGCCTTGCCCAAATAGGTGTTCAGGTGTGTTGGGACAACTTCTTCCCCGAGGGAACGAGGGCCTTGGCCTTGCAGGGGGCCCAGGTCGTCTTTGCCCCTACCGCAGCAGCCTTCGCCTCGCAACAGAGATGGCTCAAGGTTATGGCAGGCAATGCCATCGTCAATGGTCTCTTTATCATGCGGGTCAATAGGGTGGGGAGTGAACCGAAACAGGATTTCTACGGTATGAGCTTCTGTCTCTCCCCCGAAGGAGATCTGGTGGATGAACCGACAGGCCTCCAGGAGGGGGTCCTGCTGGTGGAGATCGACCTTGAGGAGGTATCCAGGGTGAGGAGGGAATGGCCCCTCTTGCAGAATCGAAGGCCAGAGATATATACTTCTTTAACAGAGCAGGACTGATGTGAGAAAGGGTGTGAGTGAGATCATCATGCGGGCCATCACGAGGGGACAGGAGCAGGGGAAGTTGTCCGAGGGATCCCTTCCTCCTCTCGTCTTGGAATATCCCAGGGAAGAGAAACACGGTGACTATGCCACCAACATCGCTATGGTAATGGCCTCCCGCGAAAAGGCGTCTCCACGAAAGGTGGCGGAGACCATCGTGAAATGTATAGAGGACGAAGCGGGGGTCCTTGAGCGGGTAGAGGTGGCTGGACCTGGCTTCATAAACGTTTTTCTCAGGGAGGACTACTGGCGTCATCTCTTACGAGAGGCGGAGCGGCAGGGGGAGCGGTACGGAGAGGGAGAGCTGGGGGTGGGAAAGCGGGTATTGGTGGAATTTCCCAGTGCCAACCCTACGGGCCCCTTGCACATCGGACATGGAAGGCTCGCCGCCTTGGGCGATACGTTGGCCAACATCCTGGAGAAGGTCGGTTATGAGGTGGAGCGAGAGTATTATGTCAACGATATCGGAACTCAGATGGAGCTTTTGGGGCACTCTGTCTACCTCCGGTACTTACAGGAGCATGGAAAGGAGGTGGAGTTTCCCGCCGATGGATATCAGGGTGACTATATCAGGGAGATTGCTCACCAGCTTAAAGGGGAGGAGAGCAACAGATATCTCACCCTGCCCGAGCAGGAGGTTATAGACTCCTTTGGACATCAGGCCTCTGAGATTATACTG
>CAYQOD010000268.1:0-2703 GCA_964419065.1 uncultured Thermodesulfobacteriota bacterium
ATGTCTGTCCTACCTGCTACTGCTTCAACATCACTGATGAGCCCGCCGGGATAGGCGGAGAGCGCATCCGAACCTGGGATTCGTGTATGTTCTACCAGTATACCCTAGAGGCGAGTGGCCACAACCCTCGTCCGACCAAGACTGAACGGTACCGAAACCGCATCGGTCACAAGTTTAGCTACCATCCGACTAACTATGAAGGTATGTTCGGCTGCAGTGGGTGCGGTCGGTGTATCAAGGCGTGTCCGGTATCCCTCGACATCCGCCAGGTGCTGCGGGAGGCGACAACCCATGGCTAACGGAGCATATCCCTTTCTCCCTGAGATCGGCACGGTCATCACGGTCATCGATGAGACACCGAACATCAAGTCCCTTCAGGTGGTCCTGAACGACCAGGAACGCATGAAATCCTTCCGCTTTGAACCCGGCCAAGTGGCACAGCTCTCGGTGTTCGGGGCGGGAGAGGCCACCTTTGTCATCAACTCGCCGCCGACCAGGATGGAATACCTCCAGTTCAGCGTCATGAAGGCGGGTGAGGTTACCGAGAAGATTCACCAGTTCAAGGAGGGCGATCCCCTCGGGGTGAGGGGTCCCCTCGGCAACTGGTTTCCGTATGACCAGATGAAGGGAAAGGATATCTACTTTATTGGTGGGGGTATCGGCATGGCCCCCCTGCGGACGCTGCTGCTCTTCATGCTCGACAACCGCAAGGATTACGGTGCCATCACCCTCCTCTACGGTGCCCGCTCCCCGCAGGACCTCTGCTATAAAGAGGAACTGAAGGAATGGGAGGGGCGTGATGATATGAAGGTCATCCTCACCGTGGACCGCGAATTTCCCGAGTGGGATAAGAGGGTGGGGCTCGTGCCCAATGTGCTCAAGGAACTCGCCCCTTCTCCGGATGGAAAGTTTGCGATAACCTGCGGTCCCCCTATCATGATCCGATTCACATTACAGGCCCTCGCCGAGCTAGGATACAAGGACGAGCAGGTCATCACCACGTTGGAACGGAGGATGAAGTGCGGGATCGGGCTCTGCGGGCGTTGCAATATCGGCACCAAGTACGTCTGCGTCGATGGCCCGGTCTTTTCCCTCGCCCAGCTCAAGGAACTTCCCCCTGAGCTGTAGCAGAAAAGGATCCTGGAGGCACTATCAATTAATGCTCACGTCCGCCAGGGGTTTTGTCTGTCTTCTCTTTCGGTAACACCGGCTTGATCATCTCAACAGGTGTCTCCAGGGTTCTCTTGAGCACCCCCCAGAGACCGCTACCAACGGCGGTTGGAGAAAGGGGGGTTACCTTCGGATCATTGATAGGACCCGTAATGCTAAAGGGTATCGATATGAAAGTGCCGCTTTTTCCGGTCAGGATCCTTCCAAAAATGGGTATGTTGTGCATGATTACGTCCACCGTCTTTAAGGGCGCCATGAGTACTACGAAGTCTGCCTCGCCGGTAAAGAGATCGATTTTACCGTCACCTACGATTTTCATCCCTGGCCCATCGATGACCGCCTCCTTCAAATGAAGGTATCCGTTCTTTACTTCGCCCTTGATAATAAACTTATTGTAGGAGAATCCCTTCTGCTTAAAGTCAGGTAGTTCCCCGGTAACGATCCCTACAACGTTAAGGAGGGAAAAGAGCCGTGAGAGAAGGGTCCAATGGTAGATCCTTCCCTCGTGGGAATAAAAGAGGAGTTTCCCCCGGGAATTCTCCCTGATTGCATCCTCTTCACCTTCGGCCTCCATCTGTGCCTCTAGGGAGTACCTTCCCTCAATGCGGATACTTTTACCCCACAGACATGATATGGTCGAAGACAGCTCGTCTTCCTCCGTCTTGAACCGTAGATCGAGAATAGTCACATCGTGCCCGTGGAATATAGTCCCCTGAGAGGTAATGCCGCAGAGATCGCCCGTGGTTACCGTTATGCCGGTCCCCCCTTCAGTAAAGGTGACAAATCCTTCGACGCCGGTCCACCGATAACTTCCCCACGTGATGGCACCGGTCTTCCACATCAACTTCCCGAGGGCCTTGATCTGTCCGTTTTTTAATCTCTTGAGTCGACCTCCCTTGACGCAGCTGACCTCTACCCCCTTTGCGAGGAGGGGGGAGGGGGAAAATGATGGGTGGATAATTACATTCCCCCGCCTCCCCTGAAAACAGATGTCTTCAGCCTGAAAAGGATTGAAAACGGCCTTGAGTCCAAAATTTCTTAGTTCGATCTCTCCCCGTATGAATTCCATTCGTTCAAGCCCCATATGTGCCTTTACCCATTTCCCTATCTCATCCAAGGCTATATGACCTTTCCGAAAAGAGAACTCTAAAGAGGGCCTCATTCCCACCAGCGCGACCCTTCCCTCCCCATGATACATGGTGCTCCTTCCCAGCCTCTGCTTCGCGCTCTCCCACGTCAGTATTCCATCTTTGAGGGATAAATCTTTCCCCCGCAGGGATAGAGGCCAGGGGAACAACTCGTGCCGGAAAGAAAGATTAAAATCGTGCGACTCCACCTTTGGATGGATATCGTTGATGTCGTTCCCCAGCGTGAGCCTCCCCTTTATCCAGCCCTCCGCCGTATGGAACCTCCTTATTTCCCTCTGTAATTCCCTCTTCGTGAGGACCTTGGGGAGATAGGAGACGATGTCTGCTGCGTCGGCCTCTACCTCGCTGTCGAGAAAAAATTCATCTCTCTCTGAGGTGAGCCCTA
>CAYQOD010000269.1:0-2701 GCA_964419065.1 uncultured Thermodesulfobacteriota bacterium
TTGATCTCCTGAGGGTCGAGCTCCCCGGCAGGAGAACAGGCCGCGACCGTCAACTCCACCCCCCTTTGTTCGAGGGCGCGGAGCGGACGCATCACCGAGTTATGCTCCATACTGGAAGTTATGACATGATCCCCAGGGCGGAGGATGCCGTTGATTGTTACGTTCAGGGCCTCGGTGGCATTGCAGAAGAAGACGATGCGCAGCGGGTTCTCAACTCCGAAGAGCTCGGCCAGGGCCTCCCGGGTATCGAGCAGAATGCGCCCCGCCTCGATGGAGAGTCGGTGCCCTGAGCGGCCAGGGTTGGCGCCGATATTTCGTAAGAAGTGCTCCATGGCCTTCCACGTACCATCAGGCTTGGGCCAGGAGGTTGCAGCATTGTCGAGATAAATTACGTGGGGTTTCTTCATGTGGCCCCGTTACTTTTTCACGATCGTAATTCGATACCCTGCACCGTCTGGTTTGACGCCTTTGACCTCCCATCCCTGGCTCGTGGCGGCCCGCGATACGTTCTCCCTGGACGTATCGGTATCAACGAGAATTGCAATCTCTCCTTTTTTTACTTTTTTGATCTCCTCCATAGTCATCATGACGGGTTGCGGGCATGAGAGCCCCCGTGCGTCAACCGTACTGCTCATAGACCTTCCTCCTTACGCAACTTTCTTTCGCATGGTGAATCCGATAAACAGACAGACTAACAGGCCGATAATCACCGCGGCGATCCCATGAGGACCAACGCCTTGCGGAGAGCTGGCAAGCCCAAAGTTGTGGGCAAAGCCGGCACCCGTGATCATCCCCAGGACAAAGACCGCAGCATCGCCGTCTCCCTCTCCAGCCAAAAATAGCTGCCGTCCGGGACACCCCCCGGCCAGGCAGAATGCCAGGCCAGCCACCACCATCCCTCCGAAATTCCAGAGACCCATGGTATGGGCCACCGGCTGGTCGGCAAAACCCGGGTGAAATTGTCCGACGATCAGGTTGGTGATAAAGGCGGCGACCGCCAGGGCGATCACCCCTAAGATGAGATGCCCCTGGCGAAAGAGGATCAGGTCACGGAAGGCACCCATCGTGCAAAATCTGCTCCGCTGTGCCAGGAATCCCACGGCAAGGCCTACGATTAATGATACGATCAGGGGGGCGTGCATGGAGCCCGGGCCTTTGACGCTGTAAAAGAGGACGCCACTCTTCCCCTCTCCCTGGACCTGTGGGTAGGTGAGCATGAGCACGAGGAATCCGAGCATGGTCAGCGGCAGAAGCCACCCTACTGAGGTGTGAGTTGTCTGGACGCGTCCCAAGTTATAGCCACCCCTGAGAAAAAACGTTCCGATCCAGATGCCACCGACCAGGCCGAGCAGACCGAGGATGGCATTACCGTCACCGCCGGCCAATCGCAGCAGGGCGCGCCAGGGACATCCAAGAAAGACCAAGGCCCCGATCATGGCAAAGACCCCCAACACAAACCTCACAATGGGGGCAGAGCCTGCCCGAGGACGAAATTCCCTAAAGAGGTAGGCGGCAACCAGCGATCCCAGGACGAACCCGATGATCTCAGGCCGCATGTACTGGACCACGTCCGCACGATGGAGTCCGAGGGCCCCTGCGATATCCCGCTCGAAGCAGGCCACGCAGACGCCCATGTTTCCCGGATTGCCCCACTTCTGCAAGAGGGGGGCGAAGACGCCGATAAATGCCCCGACGCTGATAATCCCCCATCGCGTCGCAAAGAATTTTTTGAACATGATTCAATCCCTCCCATGGATGAAATATGTACCCCTTTGCCGTCTTATATATAAGCTTAACAAATATGTCAAATTGAAAAAATAAATACTTTTGATGTAGATAATAGGGTTTGTCTATACTGGCGACCATATGGTGGACTGTTATCTAACACCTCCGTGGAAGGCACTACAATTCTTCAGGATGCATGGTAGCGAGGAGAGTCTGGGAGTTTAATCTGGGTTCCCCTGTTGTGATGTTTCAGTACAGCCTGCTTGACAAATGTGAGTAAAATAATCATAATAAAGATCTTGCTTATTCAAAACGCTCTGTGCAGGTAGGAAAGGGGTGAGTGGATGAAAGGGGAGAGTAAGAAAAAAGAGGTCTACTTTGATCATGCCGCAACGACGTCTACCCGTCCCGAGGTGGTGAATGCCATGCTGCCGTATCTGAAGGAATACTTCGGCAATCCCCTGAGTTTGCACCGTTACGGTGAGGCCCCGCAAAAAGCCATCGAGGAGTCGCGGGGTAAGGTAGCAGATCTCATCGGGGCCAAGCCAGAGGAGGTATATTTCACAGCCTCCGGAAGCGAAGCAAATAACATGGCTGTGAAGGGCATCGCCTTGATGAACCGTAAGAAGGGTCAACATATCGTTATCTCAGCCATTGAGCACCACTCGGTGCTACACGCGGCTCAGAGCTTGGAAAAATTGGGTTTCGAGGCGAGTGTGGTTCCGGTGGATAAATATGGTTTGATCGACCCACATGACGTGGCGTCGAACATTCGTGACGACACTGTGATGATCTCTGTGATGCATGCCAACAATGAGATCGGTACTGTGGAGCCCATCGCGGAGATATCAAAAATAGCCAAGGAGCGCGGCGCCTATTTTCATACTGACGCCGTGGCCACCGCTGGCACCATACCTGTGGATGTGAAGGAGCTCGGCGTAGACGCTCTAAGCCTGGCAGGAAGCATGTTCTACGG
>CAYQOD010000270.1:0-2698 GCA_964419065.1 uncultured Thermodesulfobacteriota bacterium
CTGACGACCTCCTGCTCCCTCCAGCGGAATTCCCGCCAGCCGAACTGCTGGACAAACTCCTTAACACTGACGCCGCAGGCGTCCTCCAGGCGTTCATCGGTGTCGATATACTTCATACCGAGCCGTTGGGCCACCCGCTTGCCCACGGTGGTCTTGCCAGTCCCCCTGAACCCGATGAGGACCATGTTCACCCTTCGCTTTTCCCCCCGTAAATGATCCCCTCCATCACCTCCCAAGGAGGGATCTGCCCTGTCCAGAGGGCGAACTGCTCCCCCCCTTGCACGATGAGCATCCTGAGACCATCGATGATCCTGCACCCCTGCCCCTGGGCCTCCATGAGGAGCCTCGTGAAGGGCGGGTGATAGACCATATCCATCACGGCCATCCCCTCGTGAAGGGCATCGATAGGAAACGGCAGGTCCTCCTCCAGACCATCCCCCCCCAAGGGGGTGGCGTTGACCACCACATCACAAGGGGATCGCCCCCTCTGATCCCACGGTAAAAAATGACCGCCGAAGGTCTTGGCCAAGGCCTCCCCTTTTGTCTGGTCTCTCGTGGTCACCCTGAGATCTCCCCCGTGACTGCTCACGCCGTAGGCCACGGCCCTGGCACCTCCTCCTGCCCCGATGAGCAGGATCCTTTTACCGCGCAGCGTGATCACCTCCTCTAAGGCCCTCACCGCCCCGATCCAATCGGTGTTATACCCGATAAGCCCTCCTTGATCCCGTCTCACCACGGTGTTCACCGCGCCGATCCGGGAGGCCGTCTCATCCAACCCATCCAGCAGGTCCATGATGGTCGTCTTGTGGGGGATGGTGACACTGACCCCCTCCAGGGGTATCTCCCTGATGAGTCTCACCCCCTCACGGACATCCTCTACCGGATACGCCTGATAGCGGGCAGGGATACCTGCTGCCTGAAAGGCGGCGGTGTGCATGAGAGGGCTCAGGGTATGCCGCAGGGGATATCCGATGATCCCGTACTCCTTCACCCTTCCAGGACCTCCCAGACCCGGCGCATCTGCCCTGCCGTGAGCTGCCCTGAGGCCGCCTGTTCCCCTCCTGCAGGGGCGGAGTAGGCCATATACGATCCAAACAGGGGGGCGAGGACCCGGCTGATCCTCCCCCCTTCCCCCATGCAGTGAGCGATGACCTTGCGTCCCTTGTCCCGTACCTCCTGTAGAAATCTGAGCATTGTCAGGGAGTCATCCAGTGCCTGCGCCATGGTTACTATCTTATAGATGTCCGCCTCTATCTGCGTCATCTCCTCCCAGAAGGAGAGGAGCTCATCCAGGGACGGGGTCTTCTGAATATCGTGATAAGAGAGGATGGTCTTCGCATCCCCCCTCAGTTCGAGGAGCCGGGAGCGCATCGGCTCAGGGGACATCCACTCCACGTCGATATAGGCCGCACCATAGCCCGCGGCCTCCTCCAGGTACGCAAGGCGCTCCTTCTCTCCCCCCTGAAAAAGGCCACCCTCCTCCTTCCTCCTATTGGTCACGATCAGAGGCCTTTCAGTAAAGGGGAGGAGGTCCTTGAGCCTGATCTCATCGAGGGCGTCCAGCCTCAGCTCCACCAGATCCCCCTCCCCTGTCGCCGTCTTCATCCTTTGTCTGGCCCGCTCAGGATCGGATTCGATCACGGATATACAGAGCAACCCCCTCATTCCATCCTCTCTATGCCTCCAGCGTGAGATCCGTAAAATAGCCGCGTAGACCTCCTCAATATCCTGGGGGGTTAGAGACCGATGCCGACGGCCGAGTAAAAGCCGTACGATCTTGGCCTCCCTCTGGGGATCTATGATCCCCATCCCCAGGCTCCTCTTTAGATCCCATATCTGTTGAACCAGGGCCATACGTTGATCCAGGCGGGATACGATCTCGCGGTCAACCGCGTCTATCTCCGCACGAAGATCTTTTAGCCCCTCTTTGTCTGCCATCATCCCTCCTCGATCCGCTCCTCGACCACCTGGCCTACGTGCCGCCCCCCTGCCTCCCTGAGGATCAGGACCGCATCCCCCTCCTTCAGATCGACCACGGAGATGGGATCACCGGACGGCACCACCAGGCGGACGGTCTCAGCGTTCTGCAAGATACAGGCAGCCCGCTCCCCTTCGGCCTCAGCCTCCACCAGGATGAGGGGGCGGCGCTCCGTCTTCACCCGTCCCAGGTAGGTGACCTGCGTCTCCCCTTTGGCGTTCACGATGAGGAGCTCCTCGCCCCACCGAAGCTCACTCAGATACCTGGTCTTACCTCCGGGCGCACGGATGTAGGAGTGGACGGCCCCGGCGTTGACCCTGAAGGGGCGGGGTTCCACGTAAGGATTGGCGAGGGTCTCCGCATGGACCAGGAAGAGGCAGGCGCTGCTGCTCCCCACCAGCATCCCCTCGCCATCGGCCATCTTGGTGCACGTGTCGATGCAGACCCTATCCCCGAGGCCCAGGGGGGTTATCCCGCAGACCGCGGCGGCCTCCAAACCCAGCCGCTCCTCCCCCCTCTTGGCCAACCCGATGATCTTTTTCACCTCAGAGGGGTCACGTGCGTCGACCACCACCCCCTCAACCCCCTTCTCCAAGACCCCCAATGCCGCCTCCGCCTCTGCATACCCCTTTACCACGGCGTAGACCCCCGACCGTGTGGCCACGAGGTTCTCCCAGGGAATCACCTTCCACCCCTCGGTCTCCACCACCAGGACGGCTT
>CAYQOD010000271.1:0-2691 GCA_964419065.1 uncultured Thermodesulfobacteriota bacterium
GAAGGACACGGGCTCAGATCATGGAGGAGCTGAGAGGGCTCCGTCAGCGCGTGGCGCAACTCAAACAGGCCGAGACCGCACACAGGCAGGCTGAGGAGGCGCTGCGACAGAGTGAGGAGATCAACCGCGTCCTGTCCAGCATATCCAATGCCGTCAACACCACAGACAACCTGGATGAGCTCTACCGATCCATCCACCAATCCCTGAGCAGGATCATCGACACGACCAATTTCTTTATCGCCCTGTACGACAGGGAGAAGGATTCCATCGTCTTTCCCTATCACGTTGATGAGAAGGACACCATTAACGATTATGACAAATATTATATGAGCCATGTCAGTGAATCAGGATCCCTTACCGCAGAGGTCATAAAAAGCGGCAAGCCGTTTTTCATCAAGAAAAATGATATGTTAAGGCGTGCAAGGAAATTGAACAAAGAAGTAACGGGTACTCCATCCGAGCTTTGGCTCGGGGTCCCGCTCAAGGTCAAAGATGAGGTGATCGGGGCCATGGTTGTACAGAGCTATACGGACCCTGATCGTTACGGTGAGAGGGATGCTGAGATATTGAATGCCGTCTCCGACCAGGTGGCCCTGGCCATCGAGCGCAAGCGGGCCGAAGAGAGGATTAGGGATTCTGAAGAACGGTATCGGACCTCTTTCGACAATGCGAGCGATGCCATAAACATCTTCTCTCAAGACAGAAAGATCCTGGACGTGAACGAAAGACTGACGCAGCTCAGCGGGTACTCGAAAGAAGAGCTTTTCTCCATGGAGCTTAAAGATCTCTACCCTGAGGCTGCTACCCCCGCCACAGGAGAGAAACTCAAGCGTTTGTTACACGGGGAAGAAGTCCCTGTCTTTGAAACCGACTTGGTCACAAAAGGGGGAAGGAGGGTGCCTGTTGAGATAGCCGTCACCCTGTTAAAGGACTGCTATGGCCAAAAAGTTGTCTTTCAGAGCAACATACGGGACGTCACTGAGCGCAAGCGGGCCGAGGAGGCGCTGAAGGAGAGGGAAGAGGAGAGCAGAACCCTCTATCAGGTGAGTAAGGGCCTGGCCTCCGCCTTAGATCTCGATGCGTTGCTCAAGCAGATCCTGGAGGCGATTCGAGACACCTTCGGCTACTGCCGTGTAGATGTCTTCCTCTTAGACAAGAGTGGTACCGAACTCTATGTAAAGGCTGCCGTCGGGCTTACAGAGGAGGAAGAAAAATTCAGGATCGAAGTTGGAAAGGGGGTCACCGGCTGGGTTGCCCAGCATGGGGAGATGCTCTATGTGCCGGACGTAAGTGCAGATTCCCGCTACATCGCGCCGCCGAAGACAGAGGGGCCCATACGATCCGAGGTTGCCTTACCGTTGAAGGTTGGCACTCGACTCATCGGGGTCCTCAACGTGGAAAGCACGGAGTTGGACGGCTTCGACGAACGTGACTTCAGAATCCTCACCGCCGTCGCCGACCAGGCGGCCATCGCCATCGAGAACGCTCAGCTATTTCAGGAGAGCCAGAGACGAGCCGAGGAGATGGTTGCCCTGCGTAAGGTGACCCTTGCAACCCTTTCCACCCTGGAGCGAGATCAGGTTTTCGAGATCATGCTCGATCAGCTCGGCACAGTCATCGACTACGATAATGCAGCAATCAAGACCTTCACCACCGACGGAAGGGAGAAAATGATAGCCGGACGGGGTCCCATCATCCATGACCAGGCCATGTGGGATGGTTTTGATGCGAAGGATAGCAAACTCTCGCAGGAGATGTGGAAAACCAGGCAGCCAGTTGTGGTCCATGATTCCCACACCGACAAGCGCTATAAACGGGTCGGGAACTGGGAGGAGTTTCGCTCCTGGGTTGGTGCTCCGCTCATTGTGGGGGGCGATTTGATCGGCTATCTGATGGTGGAGAAGACATCTCCTGACTTTTACGAGGGGAGGGGGGTTCAGATCCTGGCCGACTTTGCCCATGCAGCGGCCATCGCCATCGAGAACGCGCGCCTGTTTGAAGAGACCAGCAGCCGGGCCGAACGGCTGGCGTTCATCAACCGCGTTGCCAAGGCTGCCGGCTCCATCCTTCACCTGGACGACCTGATGGAGA
Source organism: uncultured Thermodesulfobacteriota bacterium (assembly GCA_964419065.1). Taxonomy (GTDB): domain Bacteria; phylum Desulfobacterota; class B13-G15; order B13-G15; family RBG-16-54-18; genus CAYQOD01. The sequence goes on from CAYQOD010000271.1 coordinate 2,092, forward strand.
CGGTGTACCAGGAGGTTGTCCCTATCTTTCAACCCGACGCTTTCTTCATGGCCCTCTACGATGAAGAGACGAACGAGATCGACTTCCGCATCCGGGTGGACAAGGAGACCCGGGACCCTCCGGGCCGGCATCCCCTGGGGAACGGATTGACTTCCCTCGTAGTTAGCAGCAAGAAACCCCTGCTCATTCAAGATCTCAAACAGGAGCAGAAGCGCTTCTCTTCGATACTGTTATATGGCACGAAGGAGCTCCCTCAATCCTGGCTGGGGGTACCGATGCTCATTGGCGAGCGGGTGATCGGGGTCATCAACGTGCAGGCGTACCGCCCCAACGTATGGAACGAGGAGGACGAACTGCTGCTCGTCACCATCGCCGACCAGGTAGCCATCGCCATCGAGAATGCGCGGCTGTTTGAGGCGACCCAGCACGAACTGGCCGAGCGCAAGCGGGCCGAAGAGGCGTTGCGCGAGAGTGAAGAGCTTAACCGTGCCCTCTTCAATATATCCAATGCCGTCAACACCACCGACAATCTCGATGAGCTCTACCGATCCATCCACCAATCCCTGGGCAGGGTCATCGATGCGACCAACTTCTTCATCG
>CAYQOD010000272.1:0-2674 GCA_964419065.1 uncultured Thermodesulfobacteriota bacterium
GGTCGGCGGTAACGCCCAGATCAAGGCAATGAAGCAGGTGGCTGGCTCCCTGCGGCTGGACCTGGCCCAATACCGGGAGATGGCCGCCTTCGCCCAGTTCGGGAGCGATCTCGATAAGGCGACCCAGGCCCAACTGGCCAAAGGTGAGCGATTAGTGGAGGTATTGAAGCAGGGGCAGTATCAATCACTTCCTGTGGAAAACCAGATCGTGGTCATCTATGCCGGGGTGCACGGCTTCTTGGACGGCTACCCGGTGCATGTGTTGCAACGATATGAGAAGGAGCTGTATACGTTCATCGAGGACAAGCACCCAGGGATCTTCAAGGAGATTGCCAGCAAGCAAGAACTGGATGATGACCTTGACAGCAAGATCAGGAACGCCTTGGAGGAGTTCAAGGCAGTATTCGTCCCCTAGGAGGAGTGAGCTCCGATGCTCGGTCTTAAGGCCCTCCGCAGACGGATTACCAGCATCAAGAGCACCCAACAGATCACCCGAGCCATGAAGATGGTGGCCGCGGCTCGGTTGAGGCGGGCCCAGGAGAGGATCATCGAGACCCGTCCCTATGCTGATAAGATGAGGGAGGTCTTGCAGAGCCTGAGCCTCAGGATCGAACCCGAGGCCCACCCCTTGCTGATCCGCCGAGCTATGGAGAAGGTAGAGCTGGTGGTTATCACCACCAATCGAGGACTCTGCGGGAGCTTCAACCAAAATGTCCTCCGGAGGGTGGAGCGATTTGTCAGGGAGAACCGCCAGGTGTATCGTGAGATCTCCCTCACCCTTGTGGGGAGAAAGGGGTTGAACTACTTTCGTAGGAGGGAGGTCGCCATCATCAGGGATTATGTGGATCGTTTTCGGGAGATCGATTACCACGTTGCCGCGGCCATCGGCAAGGATCTGGTGGAGGATTATACGAGCGAGACCGTTGACGGGATCTTTCTGGTCTATAACGAGTTCCGCTCCCCTTTGATCCAGCGGGTGGCAGTCAAGGATCTGCTTCCCATCGAGCCCCTGGAGGTGGAACCCGATTATTACCCAGTGGAATATATCTACGAGCCCTCTGCGGATGCCATCCTTGCCGAACTGCTGCCCCGGTATGTGGAGATCCAGATATACCGGGCCCTGCTGGAGTCTGCCGCTGGCGAACATGGGGCGCGGATGACGGCCATGGACGCCGCTACGAATAACGCCCAGGAGATGATCGAGAAGCTCACCCTCATCTACAACAAGGCGCGCCAGAGCGCCATTACCAAGGAGATGATGGAGATCGTGGGCGGCGCCGAGGCCTTGAAATAGTCCCAAGACATAAGGAGGAAAGCTGGGAAGATGAAGGAAGGGAAGATCGTACAGGTAATCGGACCGGTCGTCGACGTTGAGTTCGAAGAGGGGGACCTCCCCACCATCTTTAACGCCATCAAGATCACCAACCCCAGGATAAGCGATAAGGAGTGGAACCTCGTAGCGGAGGTAGCCCAGCACATCGGAGAAAACACGGTGCGGTGTGTCGCCATGGATACCACCGATGGCCTCGTGAGGGGGATGAAGGCCATCGACACCGGTGCCCCCATCGCAATGCCCGTGGGCAGGGAGGTCTTGGGTCGGATTCTCAACGTGATCGGGGAACCCGTGGATGATGGGGGGCTGGTGGTTACGGAGAAGACCTATCCCATTCACCGTCCGGCCCCGACCTTTTTAGACCAGAATGTCAAGGTAGAGCCCTTGGAGACCGGGGTCAAGGTCATCGATCTCCTGGAGCCGTATCCCCGAGGCGGCAAGGTCGGCCTCTTCGGTGGGGCCGGGGTCGGTAAAACGGTGATTATTATGGAGCTCATCCATAACATCGCCACCGAGCACGGTGGATTCTCGGTCTTCGGCGGTGTGGGGGAGAGGACCAGGGAGGGAAACGACCTCTGGTTGGAGATGAAGGGGTCGGGGGTCCTGGATAAGACAGCCCTGGTCTTCGGACAGATGACCGAGACCCCCGGTGCCAGGGCACGGGTGGGACTCTCGGCCCTGACCGCCGCCGAGTATTTCAGGGATGAGGAAGGACAAGATGTCCTCTTGTTCATCGACAACATCTTTCGTTTCACCCAGGCCAACTCCGAGGTCTCGGCCTTGCTGGGGAGGATGCCCTCGGCGGTGGGCTATCAGCCCACCTTGGCTACGGACCTCGGGGAACTGGAGGAGCGGATTACCTCCACCACCAAGGGTTCCATAACCTCGGTTCAGGCCATCTACGTGCCGGCCGATGATCTGACCGATCCTGCCCCAGCCACCACCTTCGCTCACCTCGACGCCACCACCGTCCTCTCTCGACAGATCTCAGAGATGGGGATCTATCCGGCGGTGGACCCCCTGGATTCCACCTCCAAGATCCTCGACCCACAGGTCGTGGGAGAAGAACACTATCGGGTGGCCCGGGAGGTCCAGAGGATCCTGCAGAAGTACAAAGACCTGCAGGATATCATCGCCATCCTCGGCATGGACGAGCTCTCCGAGGAGGACAAGCTGATCGTGGCGCGGGCCAGAAAGATCCAGCGATTCCTCTCCCAACCCTTCTTCGTGGCCGAGGAGTTTACCGGTACCAAGGGAAGGTATGTGAAGCTGGAGGATACCATCAAGGGGTTTAAGGAATTGGTGGAGGGTAAGCACGATGATATCCCGGAGCAGGCCTTC
>CAYQOD010000273.1:0-2668 GCA_964419065.1 uncultured Thermodesulfobacteriota bacterium
ATGAGGAGGTCAAGAACTCTACCTACGATTCTTTAAAGTCGTCCTTCGGTTTTCCAAGCACGGGTCAAGCCCGCCCCGTCTCTCCTCAAGAGAGTGTTCCCTTTACCATCATCTTCTTCTCACCCCCTGCAGGGGCTGTGGAATATCAAGTAACAATAACCGAAGAGGGCTTGGGACCGTAAAACATCACCCCCTCGTTAGGGGGACCAAGGGTGAAGGGGGTTAGTGATGCTGGAGAAGGCCTCCTTGCCCGCAAATACCCCTTGTCCTCCAAGTTCCTCCTCTATCCTGAGGAGCTGATTGTATTTGGCTACTCGATCGGTACGGGAGACAGAACCTGTTTTGATCTGTCCCGCATTGGTCGCCACCGCTACATCGGAGATGGTGGTATCTTCCGTCTCACCCGATCGATGGGAAATCACCGCTGTATAGCCAGCCCTCTTTGCCATCTCTATGGCCGCAAGCGTCTCAGTAAGGGTTCCTATCTGATTCAGCTTGATCAGGATGGAGTTAGCTACCCCCCCCCTGATCCCTCTCGCCAGACGTTCTCTATTGGTCACAAAGAGGTCATCGCCCACGATCTGAACCCTCCTTCCGAGCCGTGCGGTCAGTTCTCGCCACCCCTCCCAATCGTCCTCGGCCAAGCCGTCCTCTATAGAGATAATGGGATATCTGCCCACGAGGTCTTCATAAAATGCCACCATCTCCGAGGAGGTCCTCTCCTGTCTCTGCTCTGCTTGCAGGATATATGTTCCATCCTGGAAAAATTCACTCGCCGCTGCATCCAGGGCGATGGCAATCTCATCTCCTGGGGTATAACCAGCCGCTTTGATGGCCTCCACCATCACCACCAAGGCCTCCTCGTTGGACCGCAGATCAGGGGCAAAACCCCCTTCATCTCCGACAGCGGTGTTGTAGCCTTTCCCCTTTAAGATGCCCTTGAGGTGATGAAACACCTCCGTCCCCATCCTGAGGGCCTCACGGAAGGATCCCCCCGCCCAGGGGACGAGCATAAACTCTTGCAGGTCTACATTGTTATCGGCATGTTTCCCACCGTTGAGGATATTCATCATCGGGACTGGCAACTGATGGGCGTAGACCCCTCCCAGATAGCGATAGAAGGGGAGAGAGAGGTAATGTGCTGCTGCCTTGGCGCAAGCCAATGACACACCCAAGATGGCATTGGCCCCCAAGACGGACTTATTGGGGGTACCGTCCAACCCGACGAGGATCTGATCGATCTCCATCTGATCCAGGGCATCCATGCCGATAAGTTCGGGGGCGATCCGCTCGTTAACGTTGGCCACCGCCCTTTGAACCCCCTTCCCCACATATCTATCCTGATCTCCATCTCTCAATTCGACAGCCTCGTGCTCACCTGTCGAAGCGCCTGAGGGAACAGCCGCACTCCCCCTACAATCGCTTTCCAGAGTGACGTCGACTTCCACCGTAGGGTTCCCTCGTGAATCAAGGATCTCCCGGGCCACGATGTCTAGAATGACGGACACGATCAACCTCCCTTCTCATTAAAGTACCTAGTTCCGATATAAATATACTGCAAGCCTGAAAGACAGGTGAAAAAAGCAGTCCCCCAAATGAGATAGGGGAAAAATCCTTTTATGAAAAGTATGTAGGGTAACAGAAGAGAACTGATTATGGTCATGATCTGAAAGACCGTGTTGACCTTGCTGATGAAGGTGGGTTTGATCTCAACCCTATAGGAAGTAATAACCAAGATGAGGATACCCAACAGGATGATGACATCCCTGGCGATAACTACTACTGTAAGCCAACCGGGGATGATCCCCAAAACAGCCAGCGTTATGAAGGCGGTAGAGAGCAACAACTTATCGGCTATAGGATCGAGATATGTCCCTAAGGTGGTCTTCTGATGGTATACCCTCGCGATCAGGCCGTCGAGGGCATCGGTAATCCCTGCCCCTACAAAGATGAGCAGCGCGGAAAAGAGGTGGTCATAGATCAGGCAGATGGTAAAGACAGGGATTGAGAGGATGCGTAGTATAGTAAGAAAGTTGGGCAGATTCATGTTCTCCTAACCCTCGTCAGCTATCCCATCATAGTCACCGCGAAACAGGTCCTTAAACGTAGTATACTCAGAAAGGAAGGTGAGTTCCACCTTTCCCGTAGGACCGTTTCTCTGTTTCCCGATGATGACCTCTGACAGTCCCTTGCGGTCTGAATCAGGGTTATAGACCTCATCTCGATAGATAAAGATGATGACGTCGGCATCCTGTTCGATGGCACCCGACTCCCGGAGATCAGAGAGCTGAGGTCGCCTACCAGTTCTCTCCTCGGTCTTTCTGCTCAATTGCGATATGGCGATCACGGGGATGTTCAGCTCTTTGGCCAATGCCTTGAGGGAGCGTGATATCTCTGAAATCTCCTGTTCCCTCCTCTCTACCCCGCTCCTGCCCTTCATCAATTGGAGATAGTCGACGATGACCAGACCCAAACCTCGATCAGCCTTCAACCTTCTCGCTTTGGCCCTCAGCTCTAAGACAGATATAGCGGGGGCATCATCGATAAATATCGGGGCATCGGAGAGGGCGCCCGCAGCCATAGTCAGTTTGGGCCAATCGCTTTCGCTCAAAAATCCGCTGCGCAGCCGGGCGCTATCCACTCGGGCCTCAGAGCACAACATGCGAAT